>DGRP01000077.1 GCA_002391065.1 Ruminococcus sp. UBA4385
TTGACGACCTTGACTGGGACGAGTTTTTCTCCTATGCAGAGTAAAAGCAGGCCTTCACCGAGCTCTGCTGCAACTATAAAAACCGATAATAAAAACAGCCGCGCAAGGCGGCTGTTTTTTCATCATATCTTAGAATATCCGAAGCTGTTTATAAGTGCATCTACCTTTTTGCCTGCTCTGCACATCGGGCATTCAGCAGGAAGATAAGTGCTGTACTGCGGAAGGTCTCCGCCCTTGAAAATAGCATGAACGGGAATTCCGTTAGCTTCATCAATAGCCGAGAAGATAGCCGCAATAGCTACAAGCTTTCCGCTGTAGTACTGTAAGCAGTCAACAGCTCTGCTGATCGACTTTCCTGTAGATGCAGACGAGATCAGCAGAAGCACATTCTTGTTCCATATCTTCTTCTGGTTGTTGTCTCTGAAAATCATCTGATTAACAGCGTTAAGCTCAGGCGTTACAACGTTTATATCCTCGCCTGCGTTGATTCCTGCCGAGTTAAGCGACTCAGCAAGGAAAGCTCCGAGTATCTCAGTGCCCTCAAGACAGATGATAGTATCTACATGAGTTGAGGAGTAGGTGCTTGCAAGGTCCTTAGCAGCCTCCTTAGCCATTTTTGAACTGGTCTTTATAGCTGTCATATCTACATAGTGGTTTACATGAGAGTGGTTCGTAGCAAAATGTCCCGGGATAACTCCGATGACTATCTTGCTGTTTGAACGAGCCTCAATATTCTGAATACGGTCTTCCAATTGTGATTCCTCCTTAAGGCTTTGAGCCGACCCCTTTGCCGGCTTTCTTGATTGCATTGTATATTATACCATATTATAGCCTATAAATCAATAGGGAGTTGTTGAAAATTTCACAAATTTTTCATATTATACAAAAAACAGGAGCTCTCTTTGTTTAATATGTCTTGTTTGAGCCTTGTGTATTTGTGTAAAATTGGGGTTGTAATATGCGGGGAAATTTTGTATAATATAGTATATGATGTGCGAGAGGAGAGGTATGCAATGCTCAGATTGGCAGCGGTAATATTATTCAGCGCTGTGCTGATGGTGCTGACCTTTCCGTTGTGTGCAGCCGCTGAGGGAGCAGATTCTGTCAATGAGACTGAAAGCTCCCGTGTAAGCTCCGAGAACAGCTCCGAGGGCGATGAAAAGTCGGGCGGAGACTGGAAGATATTTGTCAGTATCGGAGCAGGCATAGCAGTGGTGGCGGTAGTTATCGGGATAATTGCCTCGAAGGACGCATAGACTGCGCAAATATTGATAAACCTGCCGTACAGCTTGTGTGGCTGTACGGCTTTTTTATAGGGAACTGAAAGGACGGTTATTATGGGAAGAAAAACAAAGGCGCTGCTCAGCGGACTTATCTGTGCGGCAATGTCGGTGACGGCAATGGTTCAGACTGTATCGGCTGAAACGCTGTTAAATGAAGCCGCTTTAGAAGAGGCTACGGCTCAGGAGATACTTGCAGATATGGGCATAGGCTGGAATCTCGGAAACACACTTGATGCACCCTCCGAGACTTCATGGGGCTGCCCTAAGACAACTCAGGAGCTGATCAGCAAGGTAAAGGACCTTGGCTTCAATACAGTCAGGATACCTGTTACCTGGGGCGGTCACATGAACTCTGATCTGACAATAAAGGAAAGCTGGATGAGCAGAGTAAAAGAGGTGGTTGACTACTGCTACAATGAGGATATGTACGTTATTATCAATATCCACCATGACTGCAAGTCGTCGCTTGCAAACACCTCAAAGGGCTATACACCTTCGGGTACTTATTATGTTAGGTCAAAGAAGTTTGTAGATTCGGTATGGTCTCAGGTGTCTGATTATTTCAAGGATTATGACTATCACCTCATTTTTGAGACACTCAATGAACCGAGACTGATCGGAGATGCCAATGAATGGTGGTTTACTGCGAGCAATCCTCAGACTAATGTAAAGGATTCGATAAATATTATAAACAAGCTCAATCAGAGTGCAGTAAATAAAATAAGAGCCGCAGGCGGATACAATGAGAAGAGACTTATTATGTGCCCGGGCTATGATGCCTCTGTAGACGGCGCTACAACATCTTATTTTACACTCCCGACTGATATTGCGGGCAATAAGAACAGGCTTGCGGTTTCTGTTCACGGCTACAGCCCCTACGATTTTGCGATGGGCTCGGTCAGCACATATAATTCCACACAGCAGAGAAATCTCAAGAACTATACTATGGATCCCATCAAAACCAAACTGGTTGACAAGGGCATACCTGTAGTTATGGGTGAGTTCAGCGCAACAGCGGCTAAAGACCTCAGCGAGAGGAAAAAGTGGGCAGAGGATTATGCAGGTCAGGCAAGTGCGATGAATATGCCTATAATTCTCTGGGATAACAATGCATTCAACAAGAAGACCGATGACGGTAAAATGAACAGTGAGTGTCACGGTTATATCAACAGAAGCAATAATACAGTTTCCGATGAGCAGCAGCAGGTGCTTGATGTTCTCTTTGCTCCGTATAAGGCACTTGAAGCTGAGCGAATGGCAGAAATGACAACCCTTACCGACATTGAGATAAACTGCACGGTATCGGGCCTTGCCGAGGATAAATACTCGTTGGTGGGCATTAGAACTGCTGAGATATACAATTCAGATAAGTCTTTTTCAATGAACTTCAATCTCAACACAGGAAATGTATTTACAGTGCCCAATATTGCCGACGGCGAGTATACAGTAGTTCTCAGTGCAGACAACTGTGTAAGCAAAACAACGGCCTTTACGATCAAGAAAGGCATTCAGACTGCACCTGTGAATGAGCAGATAAACCTCATCGGTGATATTAACGGTGACGGCGCAGCAAATGCCCTCGACCTTATGCTTATAAAGCGTCATCTGATAGGTTTAAGACTGGGTGAATATGAGCAGGCCTGCGCAGACGTGGACAGGAACGGCAAGATCGACACTATTGATCTTCTGCGCCTGAAAAAAGCAATGATAAACTATCAGCCTATCTGGAAATAAGACATTCAGCCCGCACTACGGTGCGGGCTTTTCCTGTTATTTAAGGCTTTTTTGCTAAAAAACATTGACAATGATGTAACATTGTGTTATAATAATATTAATTATTATGCGCCGTTATGCGGTGAAAAGAGAATGGGGTAATATATATGGCAGACGAAAAGGAGCTTGAACGAATAGATCAGGCTGCGGAATATTTCAGACGGTATTTTGAAATGGAGAATGCCGTTACTATCAATGAAGAGAATAAGGAGTACCTCAAGACCTATATACATGATGATAAATATGTCATCAACAACTTTGGCCGAAAGGATCAGACCCAGAGGGGAGCAATTATCACATCTATAGTTGCGGTTCTGCTGCTGCTGCTTATGTCTGTTATGATAAACTTTTTTGTTGGCATAGGCTTGGCGGTGGGTGCTATCGTTGTGGGTACTATTGTTACGCTGAGGCTTAACAAGTACAGGCTTGAGCTTGCTAAGAAAGAGCAGCATGAGGTCAACGAAGGCATCAAGGAGCAGATCTCTATGCTTGAGGACAGAAAGATCCAGCTTGAGAGACAGAGAGATGATTACTATACTGCCCTCGGGAAGAGAGTTGACTGCGTTCCGCTTGACTATATGAAGAATGTGGCTCAGATAAAGAAGTATATGACTGACGGCGAGGCAGATACCTGCGAAGAGGCTGTCGGAATGTTTGAGCAGAGCCTGCTTATGCAGCAGATGACTGACATCATGAAGGCAAGCGAGGTCAAGGAAGAGCCAAAGCAGAGCGATAAGGAGCGTTTCGGCGACCCGCTGGAGATCATCAAGCAGAACAAGAGAAAGAGAAGAAAAGAAAAGAAAGCAAAGAAATAGTTTTTATCAGCCTCGCTTTATGCGGGGCTGTTTTGTTTAGAATTACCAATTGAGAGGGACAAAATTCTACCTGATAAGCCTTGCAGAAAGAGGAGCGATTTGGTATAATATAAGGTATAGATCGGTTGTTCAGGAGGTACATAATGAAAGCTAAAAGAATTATAAGTTCAGTGTTGGCGTTGTCGCTGGCTGTGGGCGTAATAGCTTCGCCTGCGGGACAGGAGGGGCTGCCCTCGCTGTTTGGTATTCAGGCGAGTGCTGCAGACTACAGCTATCTGACATTTGAGACACGTTCTGACGGAAATTACGATATTGCCGGCTGCTCCGCAGCTGCGGTGAATGTTGTTGTGCCTGCTTCGTATAACGGCAAGAAGGTAGTTACTATAAAGAACAATGCCTTCGTCAACTGCACGGGTATCAAGACCGTTGTTATTCAGGACGGTATCACAAGTATAGGCAATTCTGCCTTTGAGGGCTGTACTGCGATGACAAGCATTACTCTTCCGAATACGCTCAACAGGATAAACGAATGGGCATTTTTCAGGTGTATGAGCCTGAAGGAAGTAACTGTAAAGCAGAGCAGCTGGGTCTATCTTGGCGACCATGTGTTTGACGGCTGCACATCGCTTGAAACGGTAAGCCTGCCTGTAACTGCCTACGGTATCGGCAGCGGCGTTTTCAATGGCTGCAGCAGCCTTAAAGCTGTAAACGTAGCAGAAGGAAACGGCACTTACAAGAGCGTTGACGGTATGCTTATGAGCAAGGACGGTACAGAGCTTCTGGCTGTGCCTGCAAGTGCCGAGAGCGTTACCATTCCCGAGGGTGTGACAGAGCTTCCCTCTGATATGCTCAAGGGCTTTGGAAATCTTACATCGCTCACTCTGCCCGAGGGTCTGACCACTATCGGAAAGTGCGCAGTTTATGACAGCAGAACACTCAAAGAGGTAACAATACCAAAGAGCGTTACTCAGATAGGCGCAATGGCATTCGGTTATTACTATGACAGCGATACCATAAATTCTCGTGCAAAGGTCGAGGACTTCACGATTTACGGCTATTGGGGAACAGCCTCGCATACCTATGCAATGAAAAACGGCTTTAAGTTCGTGCCCCTTGATGATGCGCTTTACAGCGTATCTCTGGAGACTGATGAGTCTGCACTCCTTGAAAATGACAGCGAAATAACGATAAGCTTCAATGATGATGAGCAGACTTGGTTCGATGCTGTTGACGGCAGATTTGTTCTGCCTGAGGAGCTTGCCGACGGTGACTATGTTATGACTGTAAGCGCCGATAACTTTGCTCAGAGAGAGTACAGCGTTACCGTAAAGAACGGAGCGTTCACTGCCGACCCCGAGGTTAAGCTTTATGCAATTGGCGATGTAAACAACGATAAAGCAGTCAATATGCTTGACATCACTGCTATCAAGAGGCATCTTATCAAGGTTGAACGACTTGATGAATACAAGGCAATATGTGCTGATGTCAATAATGATGACATTGTAAACACTCTTGATATACTGGCTCTGAAAAGGCATCTTATTAAGGTTGAGCCGCTTTGGCAGCCGATATAGAAATATGAATCTTAAAAATGGAGGTAGATTATTATGAGAAAAAATTTAGGAGCACAGCCTGCACTGTTTCCGATGCCTGTGGCTATAATTGCCGCTTACGATGCTGAGGGCAAGGTTTGTGCAATGAATGCCGCATGGGCTCAGATTTGCGGAATGGACAAGGTAGCACTCTTCATCAGTGAGGGCCACAAGACCACAGCCGCTATCAAGGAGACCAAGGCATTCACAGTCAGCATTGCTGATTCGGCAAATATCGTGCCTGCGGATTTCTTCGGAATTGCAACAGGAAACAAAATGCCTGACAAGTTCGAGCGTTCGGGCTGTACAGCTGTAAAGAGCGAGTTTGTTAATGCGCCTGTTATTACTGATTTCCCTGTGGCTATCGAGTGCGAGCTTGCAGAGATCGTCAAGACCGAGAATATGCACTGCGTAGTCGGAAAGATAGTAAATGCAAGTGCCGATGAGAAGGTAGTCGGCGCTGACGGCAAGGTTGACCCCGAGAAAGTGGATGCACTTATCTTTGACCAGTTCCGTTCGGGCTACTACAAGGTAGGCGAAAAAGCAGGACAGGCATGGAATGCAGGCAACGAGCTTATGAAGTAAAAGACCGGCTTAAACTACGGCGGCCCCCCCTTGTAAATAGTCGGAAGATGTGTTATACTGGTAACATATAAAAAAGAACGGAGGAATTTTTATGAGTTCAAATGTCAGACCCGAGAGCATGGAGCGTATCACAACTGAGGCACTGGCTCAGGCTTTTATTGACGAGCAGGTCAAAGAGCTCAGAGCGCAGATAGGCGACAAGAAGGTACTGCTTGCGCTGTCGGGCGGAGTTGACAGCTCTGTTGTTGCGGCACTGCTTATCAAGGCAGTCGGACAGCAGCTTGTGTGCGTTCATGTTAATCACGGACTTCTCAGAAAGGGCGAGCCTGAGCAGGTTGTAGATGTGTTCAGAAATCAGATGAACGCAAACCTTGTTTACGTTGACGCTGTTGACCGCTTCTTAGACAAGCTTGCAGGTGTTGCAGAGCCTGAGAAGAAGAGAAAGATCATCGGTGCAGAGTTTATCCGAGTGTTCGAGGAAGAGGCAAGGAAGCAGGACGGAATCGAGTTCCTTGCACAGGGCACAATTTACCCTGACATTCTGGAGAGCGACGGCGTAAAGGCGCATCACAATGTCGGCGGTCTGCCTGAGGATATGCAGT
>DGRP01000053.1:0-6657 GCA_002391065.1 Ruminococcus sp. UBA4385
TCTTTGATCGAGCACAATGGGGCGTACAGGGCTCGAACCTGTGACCCTCTGCTTGTAAGGCAGATGCTCTCCCAGCTGAGCTAAACTCCCAAACGCTGGTGTTGGGGATAAGTCCCACAACAATAAATATTATACAGCATTATCGCCCGTTTGTCAAGCGTTTTCTGAAAAAAATACAATTTTGTGCAATCTGCCCTGCTCTATGAGCTCAAACATACTGTCGTACTGCATAATACACAAAAAATCGGACAGAGCCCTGTCCGATTTTTATATTACTTGTTATTGTTATTGTTGAGCTGGTCTTTCAGCTTCTGCTGTTCCTGCTCCATAAGCTTCATAAGATCCTCAAGCGACTGTGCCGAGCTGCCTGCGCTTGGTGCAGAGGTTTTCTCTGTCGGGCGAGGTCTTGCAGCTGTTGTTCTGGGTCTGCGTCTTACGGGCCTTCTTGCTGCGGTTCTTCTTGCAGCAGGTGCGTTCAGGTCGAGCTTGAGGTCATTGTCATCACCGAATGAAGGTGTCTCAATAGTTCTCGGAGCCGGTGTCTGAACGGCTGCGGGAGCTTCCTGCTCTGCAGGCTTGGAGAACTGAACATTATTCTCAGGCTCAAATCTGATCTCCTCCTGAGGTGCATAAGTCTGCTGAGCAAATGCGCCGTCATCAGAAGCCACTGTCTGCTGCTCATTCTGCTTATTGAGGTGGTTAGCGATCTGTTCGCCCTCATTCTGTCCGCCGAAGAGGAAGTCGTCGAGGCTGACATTTTCAGTCTCGTTGCCCTTCTCAAACTCGTCTTCATCGTCATCGTCTTCATCATCTTCGTAAGACGAGCCTGTAGCAATTGCAATAATGAGCTCAATTACAATAAGCAGGAAAACAGGAACTGCCAGACAAACGATAAAGCCGAACTTAGAAATAACAAAGTTGAGTACCTTACCTGCTGTTCTATAGTAGCTTGAAGCAGTACCGACTATATTCTTTGACTTTATCTGATAAAGCTTGTTAGGATTATTCTCCTGATAAATTGTGTAGATAACACCGCTTTTATCCTCAGCCTCGCTGATGTCATAAAGTCTGAAAACGCTTGTACCCACTCCCGGAACGTTCTCACAGACGATAGCCTCGCCGATCTTATCAACACTCGGGGTAGTATTATTTGATGCTATTACCAGTGAGCCCTGCGGAACACTGTCACCCATTGCGGTCGAATCCATAAGGTAGAGACTGTATCCTGCAATTGTCGGTGTAACATCTTTATTCTTGAAAATAACCTTGCTTATCAGCAGAAGAATACCTGCTTCAAGTATAATAAAAACTATAAAGAATATCAGGACATTTTTTCCTGCCGAAGATTTCTGCTTGGTAGCACTGCTCATAAGAGTACATTCCTTCCTTTTATTAAGACAGACAAGCAGCGCACACAGCGCCGCTTCCTGACCGAATTATTTCATTTTGCGGTTCAATTTTTATTATAGCACATGATTTTATAAATTTCAACCGTTTTAACACTTTTTTCACGAATTAAGCCGCACTTTACCTGAAGAAAACAGTAATAGTGTACAGACCGTCATTCTTTACAAGGGCAAATTCATTGGTAGCCCAGCCTGAACCTGTCTGGTTAACTGCTTCAAACAGAATGTTATATATTTCAGCGCCCGAGCCTGTATAGTCATCAAAAAGCTCGGAAACCGCCTGATTGTAGTGGTCAGCGTCGGAGCACTTTATTCTTGCAGCATAGTCGCCGTCAGTCATTGACGAAACCGCAGCATACTGCATAACATCATAAGCGGAGGTAACACCGTCATAATAGTAACCCATTCTGATATAGTATCCCAGCGATTCAGAGGAAGCAGTCGGGTAGGTGATATATCTGTTTTCGTCTGCCTCATGTGTAATGGAGATTTCCTCATCGGTCAGGCCAAAGTAGTCATATCTTCTGTAGGGCGAGCCCGAGGCTGTCATAGGATCGTTCCATGTTACATCAACGTTTGTCCATTCGTCTTCTATTTTTATCTTATTCCAGATATGAGGCTGAGGTCCTTGCTCATCGGAAGCAAAGCCGCTTACGCATATGCAGTCTATATCAGCCCTTGCACAAAGAAGCTGCATAGCCTTAGTATAGCCCTCGCATACAGCCATGCCCTCAACAAGGCAGCCGTAAGCCGAATGCGGAGCAGAGCCGCTTTCCGAATACTGGCAGTTGTCAACTATAGTATCGTGGAAATAAAGCACCTTCTTATAATCAGACCAGCCCTCATTCACTCCCGACATTATATCGTCAAGCTTCTGATCGAGCATAGCTCTTTTAAGCTTAGCCTCATCTTTTGTCATAGAGTAGTAAAGCCTGAGGTTAGTGACATTTCCGTTTTTATCAACGCTTATCGAGTACTCCGAGCCTATATAGTCGATATACGGCATCTGCGAGAGTATTATCCCGATAAAGTCGCTTATATCCTCACGGCTGATTACAGAGCCGTCAAGGGCTATATCATCTTCAAAGTCGGTTATTCTTCTGTAAATGTCGCTCAGAGTTCTCTTCTGAGCATCTGTCATATTTTCTGTAACAAGCTGAGCTGACTTCGGAATGTTAAAGGTTTCGGTCGGAGCAGTGTTCTGCTCACGGTAGGGCATAGTACGGCTGACATACCCGGACGAGCTGCTGCCGGTAACGGTCGTATTTTCGTTCTTGGAGCTGCTGTGCTCTACAGCCATGCAGCCGCCAAGCAGCATAGCAGCAGTCAGTATTCCAAGCAATGACTTTTTAGAAACCATTCCTGTCACCGTTGTCCTCTCCCTCAATAAAGTTACTTTTCTAAGCTTACTTGCTCTCTTTCAGCCAGACCCTCAGCCTGACTATCTTTTTATCGCTGACCTCAGCTATTGAGAATCTTATGTCCTGCCATTCGAGTTCAGCCGTTTCTCCGTCCTCGGGAATATGCCCCAGAAGCTCCGTCACGAAGCCTCCTATAGTATCATAATCCCCGTCATATTCTCTGCCGAGCGCTTCCATTACCTCTTCGCAGCCTGCAGTGCCCAGCACCTCAAGCTTTCCGTCGCTCAGCTTTATTATCTCCTCAGTCTCGTCGTCATATTCGTCCTGAATACTTCCGACTATCGTTTCGAGAAGGTCTTCCATAGTGATAATTCCGGCAGTACCGCCGTAGTCATCTACCACAACAGCTATCTGCCCTCTCTGGGTCGTGAACTGCTCAAACAGCTCGCCGCATTTGTTGCTTTCGGGCACGAACATGATATCTCTCATAAATTTGCTGACAGGGGCATCTCTGTCGCTGTCATCGAGCACCAGTCTGAGCAGGTCTTTTGCAAAGACCACTCCGCAGATATTGTCATTGTTCTCATGGTAAACAGGGATCCTTGAAAAGCCCTCGTCAATAATGAGCTTTATCGCCTCTGTGACAGGGCGGTTATCCTCAATTGCAGTCATTTCAGTCCTGTGAGTCATGACCTCACGCACCTCAATGTCATCAAAATCGAAGATATTGCTTATCATTTCGGCCTGGCTCTCTTCAATAACGCCCGACTCTCCGCCCTCATTGACCATAAGAAGTATCTCCTCCTCGGTCAGAGCACGTTTCTGCTCTCCTTTAACGCCCATGAGCCTGAGCCCTGCTCTTAAAAAGAACCTTCCGAGACTTCGGTTTGGCCCGTCCTGATCCATGATCTTCACCTTTCTGTGTTAAAAGACGCTGTTCACACTATATCTGCACAAATACAAATATTTTCCCACTTAATATTGTACACGAACCGACAGCATTTGTCAATAGATTTTTAAGAATTCCGTAAAAAATATTTGCTTTTTCCAAACCTTCGTAAGAAGCCCTTGAAAACAATGCGCATTTTCGCAGAACTTTTATACAATATGACCTCTGAGAGCTTTATGTGCAGCTCAACCCTCTTGAAAAGGTCGGAAAAATGTGGTATACTAAAACTAACAATGCTGCCGAAAGGAGTGTATGCAAAATGAAATACACCGAAATGGAGGTACTGCAGTTCTGTGAGGAGAACGATGTCAAGTTCGTAAAGCTCATGTTCTGCGATGTTTTTGGAAATCTGAGGACTATATCTATACTGTCGGGAATGCTGAATGAGGTGTTTCGCTCAGGGCTTACGTTCAGCACCTCTGACGAGTCGGGCTTTCTGGGTGCGGCGTACTGCAATCTGAAAATATTCCCTGACCCAGATACTATGGCTCTGCTGCCGTGGAGACCTCAGCACGGAAGAGTAGTGCGCTTTTTCTGCCATGTCAGGTACGAGGACGGCACTGCCTTTGAGGGCGACGGAAGGTTCTTCCTTAAAAATGCGGTCGATTATGCCGCAGGAAAGGGGTATAATTTCAGGATAGGTACCTCCTGCGAGTTTTACTGCTTTGAAAAAGACCAGAATGACCGTCCAACGGACATTCCGCTTGATCAGGCAGGCTACTGCGACTGTGCGCCGAATGATAAGGGTGAGAACCTGCGCCGTGACATCTGTCTGACACTGGAAAAAATGGATATAATGCCTGAAAGCTCACGCCATGAGCACGGCCCGGGTCAGAACGAGGTTGACTTCATGTATGCATCACCGCTGCAGGCGGCTGACAATCTTGTGACCTTCAAAAATGTGGTTAAAACTATGGCTGACAGGAACGGTCTGTATGCAAGCTTTATGCCTAAGCCCCTGCCGGATACCTTCGGCTCGGGACTGCATATAACGCTAATGTGCATGAAGGGGACTGAAAATATCTTCGACCCGAAGCTTGATATGCTCTCTGAGGAAGCAGCGAGCATGATAGCAGGCATACTTGGCAGGGCAAGCGAGCTTACCCTGCTCTTTGACCCGACAACCAACTCCTACAGCCGTTTCGGAGACAGGCTTGCGCCTGCCTATGTGAGCTGGTCTAAAGCGAATTATTCGCAGCTTTTGCGCACTCTTAAAAGAGGCCGCAAGGAAAACGGCCTGATACTCAGGTCGCCCGATAATTCCTGCAATCCTTATTTTGCGATAGGACTGCTCATTTATGCGTGTCTGGAGGGCGCAATAAAAAAAGAAAAGCTCTGTCCTCCGATAGAGAAGCCCTACAGCGCTATGTCTGATGAAGAGAAAAATGGCCTCAGAAGCCTTCCGAGAGACCTCGGCGAAGCCATTGCCGAGGCTGAAAAGAGCGATTTTCTCAGAGACCTTATCCCGGAGGACTTCTTCGAGTGCTATCTTGAAAACAGACGCAGGCTCTGGAGTGAGTATCAGAGCTCTGAGGACAGGCAGGCATTTGACCGCAAGCACTATTTCAATTTTATCTGACGGGAAGATATTTTATGAACCGACAAAACATAAAACGCAGGCTCACAGGACAGCACCAGATGTCAGAGGCATTTGTGCTGGCGGCTCTGCTTGCATTCTGCGGCGGCTTTCAGGATGCGTACACCTATCTTCTGAGAGATCAGGTGTTTGCAAATGCCCAGACGGGAAACGTAGTTCTAATGAGCACCGAGTTTATAGACGGCAAATGGAGCGCCTCTCTAAGGCACCTGATACCGCTTATATCCTTTGCGGCAGGCATTTTTATTGCAGAGTGGATCCAGGTTAAGTTCAAGGAGTCTAAAAAGCTGCACTGGAGACAGATCGTCCTCATTATAGAAATGCTTATTATGATTTCTGTGGGCTTCTTTCCGCAAAGCCTGAACCTTTCGGCAAACTGCCTTGTGTCATTTTCCTGTGCTATGCAGGTGCAGTCATTCAGAACAGTCAGCGGAAACGCTTATGCAAGTACAATGTGTATCGGCAATATCCGAAGTGCAGTTACCTCGCTGAGTGAATACATCAGAACGAAAAGACGCTCATACAGGGATACGGCTCTCCACTATTTCGGAGTTATAGCCGTTTTCGCAATGGGAGCAGGTATCTGCGGACAGATAACACCGCACCTCGGAGTAAAAACTATATGGCTGTCACTGCCTATATTGTTCCTGTCGCTCCTTATGATGGAGCTTGACAGGGAGAAGTAGGCTTCGGAAAAAAACTACGAAAGGAGAGAAGCGTATATGGAACGCATACTGATAGTGTCCTCGGGCAATCAGGCTGTGGGTGTGCTGACAAAGCTTATTAAAGAGCTCTACAGCGGCTGCAGGATAAGCGTTGCCGAGACAGCAACTGATGCAAAGCGTACAGTCTCAAACACTGAGCTTGACTGCGTGATAATTAACGCTCCTCTCCGGGACGATTACGGAAAGGAGCTCTGCGAGATAGTCTCAAGTGACACCGACGCTTCCATTATATTCATTGCAAAGGCAGAAAACTGCGATATGCTCTGGGAGCAGATGGAAGACCTCGGGGCGATGATAATTCCGAAGCCCCTGAGCAGAACTGATTTTTACCGTGCTGTCCGTTTTGCGGATTCGGCAAGAAGCAGAATGCTCGGCATACGCTCTGAGAACTTCAAGCTGAAAAAGAAGCTTGATGAAATAAGAGTAATAAACCGTGCAAAGCTTGCTCTGATGACCTACCTCGGCTTTACCGAACAGCAGGCTCACCGTTACATAGAAAAGGAAGCTATGGATATGCGCTGTACAAAGCTTGAAATATCCGAAAAAGTAATAAGAATGTACGGATAAAGAAATCCCCTCTGAATTACAGAGGGATCAGCTTGTTGCAAAAGCTCTTTTA
>DGRP01000053.1:6739-26990 GCA_002391065.1 Ruminococcus sp. UBA4385
AGCCCCAGTGGGGCAAAGGGGCGAAGCCCCTCCTCTCCCCACCGCCCGAGGCGGTGACGAGCGAAGCCGAGGAACACGCCGAGGGCTGATTTTGCACTGTTTTTGAGTTTATCGGCAGACTGATCCCCTCTGAATTACAGAGGGGATCTTACTTACATCATATCTTCAATTATGTAGGGGAGCGATACCTTGAAGCTTACACCGCCCGAGGGCACATTCTCAACCTTGATGTCACCCTGAGCAAGCTCAAGCACTCTCTTTACAAGTGCCAGTCCGAGGCCGTTTCCTTCGGTAGCACGGGATTTGTCGCCCTGATAGAACTTTTCAAAAATCTTGCTTATAGCTGCCTTGTCAATGTGAGGGCCGCTGTCCCAGATCTCGGCTTCAATACTCTTGTCAGTCCTCATAAGGGAGACCTTTATCCTTCCGCCTACAGGAGTAAACTTTATGGCATTGTTTATAATGTTCTGCCATATCTGAGCCATAAGCTCTTCATTACCGATATACATTACGTCCTCAAGCTCAATGTCAAGGTCGATGTCCTTCTTAGACCACTCAGGCTCCAGCACAAGGATAATGTTTCTTATCTGCTCATCAAGCGAGAATCTGCTCTTGACACCTACTGTTTTCTGGTTTTCAAGCTTTGTCAGGCTCAGAATGTTAGATGAGAGCTTTGAAAGACGTGAGGTCTCTGAAATTATAATGCTGATATATTCCTGCTTGTCGGCTTCGGAGAGCTCATCTGACTGGAGAAGCTTTGCAAAGCCCTGTATCGACGCAAGCGGAGTCTTGAACTCATGTGAAACGCTGGAAATAAAGTCTCCTCTCAGGGTCTCAATTCCCGAGAGCTGTTCGGCCATTCGGTTGAAGTTTTTTGCAAGTGCGGCATATTCGGGGTCTGAGGGCACTCTTACCCTGACCTTGAAGTTTCCTTTTGCGACCTCTGAAGCTGCACGGCTGAGCTCACGCATAGGCTGGAAGATAGTACGTCCGACAAAGGTGGTAATGACAGTACCGATGATTATACTTACCGCCAGCGACAGAATAACAACCAGATTTACGATCCAGTATGCGCTCTCGCTTGAAAATGTGGATATATATATGTAGTCGCTGCCGACCTTTTTTACCATGTCTGATTTTGGGATAATTCCCCATGAGTTTATAGTGTAGCCTCTTTTATTCAGCTGCTTCTGATTGTCAAGAATAAGAGGGTCACGCTTATTGAGTATCGCTACTTCATAGGCTGAGTTTCCGATCACCTGCACTATCTCTTCGGTGGTGAAGCTTGTGTGTTCTGAAATAGTATCAATAGCTATAGACATTTCAAGCAGCTGCTGCTCGGAGTTATCTCTCATTATAGGCAGGCAGATCAGCCCTACAGCCGTAAGTGAAATGCTTCCTGAAATAAGCATAACGACAAAGAATATCGCAGAAAGCTTGAACTGAAGTGTAGTTTTCAGCTTTTCTCCTTTTTTCAGTATCTTGGTCATAGAGCTCACCTCCGTCAGGCTTATTTTTTGACAGCCTTGTAGCCCAGTCCTCTGACTGTTACTATGTCAAAGTCGCTGTTATCTCCGTAGCGTTCTCTGAGTCTTTTAACATGAACGTCAACGGTACGTTCGTCAACATCTTTATCCATTCCCCAGAGCTCATCAAGAAGCTGTCTGCGTGTGAATATTTTGTTCGGGTATGAAAGAAGCTTAAACAACAGCTTAAATTCCATTTTAGGAATAGTTTCGGCAGAGCTGTTTCCGATCTTTACGCTCATAGCATCATAATCGAGCACGCAGCTTCCGACCGTCAGTGAGTGCTCCGATGCCATTCTGGAACGTCTGAGCACAGCAGCCACACGAAGTATCATCTCATTTATATCTATAGGCTTTACCATGTAGTCATCAACACCGACCTCAAAGCCCTTTGCCTTATCCTGAAAGGTTTCCTTGGCGGTCACCATAATGATAGGCAGGTCGAAGTCAGCCTTTCTGAGCTGTCTTGTGAGTTCATATCCGTCCATATTCGGCATCATAATGTCAGAAATTATGAGGTCAATATTTGTTTTTTCGAGAACATCGAGGGCTTCAAGACCGTCATTTGCGGTAAAGGCCTCGTATCCGTTCTGCTTTAGAGCAGCAACCATGAGCCTTCTCAGGCTGGCATCGTCTTCGACGACTAATATCTGAAACATTTTTACTCTCCTTCCTTACTGATTTTCAGGCTGAAAATTCATATTAGTGTGACAAAAAATATTTTTGAATATGTCCCGAAAATTCATATTCGGTTCAAATAAGTATGCTATTATATATACAGTGAAGAGAGAAAACAGCGTATTTAAGCGGTTTTCTCCATGTTGAAAATATTTTTCAGTGTCCGAAAATTTTCTCAGAAAAATTTTTGAAAAGCTCCTGAAAATTCATATTCGGTTCACACAGGCATGTTAATATATGTTTGTAAGATAAAAATAAAGAAGTTTGGTGCTTGGCAAAACTTAAAGCAATGACGCTTCTTTCCCTCTGCGGTTCCCCAAGTCGCTTAAAGAGTTCATAGCTTTAGGTTTTGCCAAATGCCAAATCCCTTTCATAATTCTATAAAAATTAATGCTCATTTCATGCCGATAAGAAGTGAGTATTAATTTTTGCCTTATGGCAAATCGAATAAGCTATGTGCTTTAAGTCCGCACCTTTGTTGGTGTGGGCTTTTGTTTTTGGAGTTATTATAAAGGCTTGCTATGCATATCACAGCAAGCCTTATTTTTTATTCTACCGAAATAATGTAATAATATACAGGCTGTCCGCCGTTTATGAGGTTTACATCGAGGTTTGAGAACTTCGCCGAAACCTTGTCCTTGAGTGCCTGTGCGGCAGCCTCGGTAACGTCAGCACCGTAAAGAATCGTAATAAAGGAGCTGTCGCCCTTTACAAGCTTCTTGGTGAGCTTATATGCGCCCTTTGTAACGTCAGACTCAACAAAGCTGAGCTTTCCGTTTTCAAGGCAGAGTATCTCGCCCTTTTTGATCGAGCGACCCTCATAGTCGGAGTTCCTTGCCGCAAATGTTACCTGACCTGTGGAAACTCTCTCAATAGCTGCTGTCATTTCAATTCTGTTCTTATTGAAGTCAGCATCAGGATCAAAGGCAAGCATAGCAGCCATTCCCTGAGGGATAGTTCTTGACTGCAGCACACAGACCTTTCTGTCAGCAAGCTTAACAGCCTGCTCGGCAGCCATAATAATATTCTTGTTGTTAGGAAGCACAAATACGGTCTCGGCAGGGCACTGCATTATAGCCTGAAGAATATCATCGGTTGAGGGGTTCATTGTCTGACCGCCCTTAACAATGCAGTCAGCGCCGATGTCCTTGAAAAGTGCCTCGATTCCGTTTCCGGCTGCAACAGCCACAAAACCGTACTGCTTTTCGGGCTTTACAGATACAAGCTCCTGCTTTACAGCCTTTTGCTGAGCCTTGTGCTGAAGCTTCATATTCTCGATCTTCGGCAGATTGATGTAACCGAATTCAAGTGCCTTCTCAATTGCCTTTCCGGGATTGTTCGTATGAACGTGTACCTTAATGATCTCATCGTCCTCGACAACCACAACGCAGTCGCCGATCATTTCGAGGTAAGCTCTGAGCTTAGAGGAGTCAGCAGCGTCCTTCTTCTTTGTGATGAGCATCTCGGTGCAGTATGTATAGGTGATCTCTGTGTCATACTTGCCGACTACAGAGGCAAAATCGTCAACAGTTATCTTCTTGGGCTTTTCCTCGGCAGGCTCATCTGAAACAATAGCACCGCCCTTGAAAACATCTCTCATAGCGCAGAAGATTATAAGCAGACCCTTACCGCCTGCATCAACAACTCCTGCCTTTGCAAGTGCGGGGAGGAGCTTAGGCGTTTGCTCCAGAGTTGCCGCAGCCTGATTGCAGACCTCCTCCATGATGATAACAGGGTCATTTGTTGATGGAAGAACAGCTCTTGCCTTCTCGGAAGCCTCTCGTGCAACTGTGAGGATAGTACCCTCGGTCGGCTTCATTACCGACTTATACGCACCCTTTACTCCGAGCTCCAGAGCGTTTACAAGATTCTCGGCAGTAACCTCGGGCTGATCCTTGAAGCCCTTTGAAAAGCCTCTGAATATCAGCGAGAGAATAACACCCGAGTTTCCTCTTGCTCCTCTCAGCAGTCCCGAAGCCGCCACCTTTGCAACAACGCCTGCATCGGTGTTGTCATCAAGGTTTTTAAGCTCGGGCAGAGCATTTTTTATAGTCATCGACATATTAGTTCCCGTATCTCCGTCGGGAACAGGGAATACGTTGAGCTCATCGACTGATTTTTTCTGCTTTGAAATACTGTTAGCTGCGCTGATAATTGCATCGCGCAGAACACTTCCTTTTATCACTGTCAGTCTTCCTCCTACTATCAGTTAGTCATCTCATCGACATAGACATTCACAGACTTCACGTCAACTCCTGCCTGATCGGTGAGCACATAATTTACCTTATGAATAATGCTGTCCACGATAGCACCTACATTCAGACCGTAGGTAACGGTTATATGCAGGTCAACTATGATCTCGTCATTATCCTGACGGATCAGCACACCCTTTGTAGGGTCATTCTTTTTAAGCACAGCGGATACGCCCTGCTTTGCACCGTAGACGTTCATTCCCGCAACACCGAAGCAGCTTTCGGCCGTGTCAGAGATGAGCTGTCTCAGATATGAGGTCGAGATACCGATAGTACCGATATGGTTACGAAACTTGATCATCTATAAAGCACTCCTTTATCCGCATAATTATACTCATATATTATAGCACATTTTTCATCTCATTGCAAGATGTTATTTATTAATAATCAATTAAGGCAGCTCGGTCCCCGAGGGGTCAAACCGCAGCCTCTCTCGGTGAACGGCCTATTATCTGCTTGAACTGGCGTGAAAAATGCACAACGTTCTTGTATCCGCAGGCATAGGCTACCTCCTCGACCGTCATTCCCGAATAAGCGAGGTATCGCTCGGCAAGCTCTATCCTGCTGTTAATGACATCTTTAGTGCAGGTAACACCGAAGGCTTTCTTATAAAGCAAATGAAGATATGACTCGCTTATATTAAGCTCCTGAGCCATATTTTCAACGCTCCAGTCACGTTCGGGAGAGGAATAGATACGCTGTCTGAGGTCGATAAGCTCTCTGTAGTGAGCGATATTCTTCACAGCCCGTTCCTCGGAGCCTGAGAATACCTCAGTAAGCATAGCCTTTATAAGATAGCCTGCTGTTTTCATATTTTTAGTTCTGAAAAAGCAGTCTGCGAGCAGCTTGAAATACTCTGACACATCAATGCTGTCCCCGATGTAAACAGGGGAGTCAAAGCGCACGCCCGTCACAGCGGAGAGGTTTTCGCTCGTTTCAAACTGCACCCAGTCATTTACATATTCACCTTCAAAGGCTTTATAAAGGTTGGGGGTTTTTCTGTCATAAATTATAAAGGTATTCGGCTCAAAGTAAACAGACTTCCCATTCAGAACAAACTCTGCTTTTGACTTTACGAACAGCAGAAGATACCCGTCATAGCCGTCGGGTCTGTCAAAAACGAAGGACTTATCGTGCCTGCAGGCACAGCCCATATTGCGTATCTCAAACATAATGCACCTCCGAGGTTAGTTTCGGTCAACGATATTATATCACGATGAGAACCTCTTGTCAACAAAAACAACCCCTCTGCAGGGAAAACCCTGCACCAATACGCGTCATACTTTTGCTTTGGCTTTTCAGACCTTGAACGCGGAAATAGATAGTGCAGAATTAATATAGCTTTTTAGCCTGCACTATTTCGCTCCGCGTTCAAGGCAGGAAAAGTTTCAAGCAACACTATGCCGCGTGGCGGTGCAGGGTTTTCCCTGCCGCGTATTAGCCGTGTGGCGAGCACCGCGGAGCAAGATAGTGCGGAGATTAGCGGTATGGAGAAAATTGTCTGTTTCGACAAACAAAAACAACCCTCTTGCGAGGGTTGCTTTTTATAAATACTTTCCTTACTTGTTTTTTACTTTGCTTCTGTAAAGCGTGCCCATTTGTACTCAGCTGTGAGGGGAGTTGTCTCATCGAATTTTCCGAGCCAGCCGTCAACACCCTTGCCGTTCCATGCATTCATCATGATCTTGCTCGGGGTAACAGGAAGGTTCTCTGTAGCAGTGTATACAGCCTCTCCGTCAACGTACCATGTTATGCTGTCCTCTTTCCACTCAAAGCCGTACTCGTGAAACTCCTCCGATGCGTCAAATCCGAGGTCATAGAGATACTCATGTCCTCCTGTGCCGTTTGTGTAGTAGTTAAACTGTACCTGAGTGGTATCCTTTCCGAGAAACTCTATATCTATCTCGTCCCAGGGGTTTCCGTCGGAAGGACCTGTGTATGTAAAGAACGAGGATACAACACCCGTATTTTTGATAGGCTTCATGCAGACCTCATAAAGGCCGTAGCCGAAAAAGTCATTTGAACGGTATTCGCCTGCTGTGAACTCATAGGTCTTGTCGATAGTGAGCTTCATCAGACCGTCCTCGAAGGTTACATTTTCGGTGTGCCATGAGCAGTCAAAGGGCGAGCCGTTTGACCAGCCGTCGGAAGCGATAAACTTGTCTGATGCGCCGTTTCCGAAGTCAGCGAGCATATCGTATGGGCTGTCTTCCTCTGCCTGAGCTGTCTGAGACGAAGCATCTGCTGCCTTTGAAGAACTCTTAGCCTCGGAGGAGCTGTCAGCACTGTCACCGCAGGCTGTAAAGGACATTGTCATTACAAGGCAAAAAAGACCGATAATGTATTTTTTCATGCTATCATACCCTTTCATAATTATATACGTTTCCGCCTTAGCGGTCATTCTCATTGGTATACATGAATTATACACTATCAGTCTTAATTTTTATATCAGGAATTTAATCCCTGTATCACGTTTTTGCACTCAAGTCTTTTCGGGAGAACGCCAGTTCAGCCTGAAGAACTTTTCCCTGTACTGCTTAGGTGTCAGCCCTGTATGCTTCTTGAAGCAGGCTATAAAGTGGCTGTGCGAGCTGAAGCAAAGGTAGTTTCCTATGTCAATGGGGTCATAGTCGGAGAACTTCAGCATATTCTCAGCAGCATTGATCCTTTTAGTCATGATAAAATCGGAAATGTTCATTCCGACCTCTTTTTTAAACAGCTTCGACAGGTACTGTGGAGTAAGCCCCAGCTGATCTGCCAGCTCGCCCACTCTTACACCCTTGTAGATATTATCATACACAAGGTCTATACAGGTAAGAACGTGCTTTGAGTAAGCCTGTCCTACGGAGACGGTCTTCATTCTCTTTGTGTACTCAATAATAACATCACGGTGAAGCTGTCTGAGCCCTTCTTCGGACTGACAGACATCTATCTTATTGATATAGATATCACTTATCGTATATGCAGTTTCAGACGAGAGCCCGCCCTCTATGCAGAACCTCGCCAGCATTGCAACAGTTATAATAAGGTGATATTTAATATTCCTTATATTGTCCTCGCTTATCCTTCCGTAGCCTTCTACTGCCAGTGGAGTGTATGTGCGGTTGACGGCATCAAGGTCGCCGTCTCTGACAGCCGAGTAAAACTCAAGCTCCTTCTCATAAGGGGAATGATGAATGTCATTTTCGCTCTGGAAGAATTGGCGGTTAGACAGCTCTTTATTTATGCTCATGCCCCAGACTCCTTTCGGCGCATACATTATACTTGTAATCATAGTATACCACACTTTCGCGAACTTGTCAAAGCATACAGGCGGAGTACCATCCGCACTCCGCCCGCAGCCCACAATTGTATTTGGAGGATATTATTCAAAGATTGAGACCTGTCAGTACGGGTAATTTTTTATCCGGCAGTTCTCATCCTGATAAATCAACCTAAGTCTTCCTGTGCCTCATCGATAAGATAATCTATAGCTGCCTGATTTGATGCAACCACGCTGCTCCATGTTTCAGGCTCTGCAGGGTGCATTGTAGCCTTGGTTACGTTATCGGCAAGGTTAGCGAGATCCTTTGATACGCCCTGGCTGAACTCAAATACAGGGTGCTCAGCAGCAAGCTTGTATATCTCCTCACGCATATCCATCATCTCGTCTGTCCAGCCGTAGTCCTTCTGGAACTGCTCAAGAGTGATCTTTCTTGCAGCCTCGTCGGTCTCGGCATAACGTGTGCAGTCAAGGAATGCTGCAACGCCTTCGGGGTTAGGAGCGTTCTTGCAGATGCAGAAGCCGTGAATTCTCGAAGGAACATACTGAGCGTCGGAATCTGCGGAGCAAGGAACAGGAACGAACATTACGTCGCCTGCAGAGAGGTCGCCGTAAGGCTTTGTAACGGACGGAGCGTCCTCAATAGCCCAGAGACCGATCGGGTAGAACAGTGTAAGACCTGAACCGATACCCTCACCGAATACGTCGCCTCTTACCTTCCACTCATGCTCGTGCTTCGGGTAAACAACGCCGTTCTTCTGGAGCTCGTACATCATATCCTGCGCCTTTGCAAGCTTAGGATCGCTAATGTTGTTAGTGATCTTTCCGTCAGTCATGCTGATAAGCGGAAGCCCTGTAGACTGTGTAAGAGCATTCTCATAATACCAGCCGTCAAGAGCGAACTTGTCTTCCTCGGCATTGGTGAACTCTACGCACATCTCGCTCATAGTATCCCAGTTCCACTTGCCCTCATGGAAGAGGTCGGCAGGCTGGTCAAAGCCGCAGTCGTCAATAGTGTTCTTATTGTAGATCCAGATGTAGCAGGGGTCAACTCTTGAGATTGCAACATAGTGCTTGCCCTGGAACATGAACTGGTCTGCTGCGGACTTCATATCTGCCCAAAGGGGAGTCGAGAAGTCAATATAGTCATCGATCGGGTCGATCATAGCCTTGATAGCTCCCTTAGGGAACATATCCATATCGTCAGCGCCTATGAAATCAGGCGACTTGTTAGACATGATAAGTGCTGCCAGATCGTCAAACTTTTTCTCCCATGTTGTCTGATTGTAGTTGATAACACCGTCATACTTGGCCTTGAAGAGTGCCAGGTCAACACCGATGTCCTTATCCTCAGAAGCTGTCGGGTTAATATCCCAGAAGGAGAACCACTCAATAGTGTTGTTTTTGAGGTCTCTGGTCACCATATCATTGGTAAGTCTTTCAACTACCTCCTGCTGGTTTTCGTCGAGCTTCTTCTCAGGCATCGAGGAGCTTGCTCCCGAGCTGTCAGAAGAGCTTCCGCAGGCTGTAACAGCTATACACATTATAGCAGCTAAAGCTGCACCAAAACGTTTACCTGATCTCATTAGTAGGTACCTCCGATCGAATTACTTTCTCTTAGTGATTACAAGAGCTGCGCCTGCAAGTGCAACACCTGCAAATATGAGACCCTCTGCAGCGCCTGTTTCAGGCTGAGCTGCTTTAGCTGTGTTGTCGCTTCCGCCGCCTGCAGGAGTGGTTGTTGTGCCTGTAGTCTTGGTTGTGTTTGCAGCAGTAGTGTCAGCCTTGGAGCTGTCGTCCTTCTTGGACTCATCAGCCTTCTTGGAGCTGTCGTCCTCTTTCTTGGAGGACTCATCTGCGGGCTTTGAGCTCTCATCTCCGCCTGCTGCCGCAGGAGCACCGAGTCCGATAGTCATATAAAGTGTGCCGCCGTTGAAGCCGCCTTCCTGATCCCAGCCCTCTACCTCGGGAGTAGCAGCTGCGACAACTTCGCCTGTTGTCTCGTCTACTCTGTCAGTAGGACGGATGTGGAATCTGATGTCGCCCTCGGGATCGTGAGGCATCTCTGTGATGCCGAGCAGATCGTTGAATTTGGTCTCTGTGCCGTCTTCTGCTACAAATCTTGCGTCGAGGACCTCTACGGAAAGAGGATACTGAGCCTCTACATCAACACCGGCAGTCTCAAAAGCCTTGTCGAGATTAGAGAACATGACGCCCATCTCACCGAGAGAGCCCTTGTCGGACATTGTTGTGTCGGTAAGCGCCTTGTTGATCTTGTACTCGATAGTGATAGTGCCATCGTTGTTTTCAGTGTTCCATGTGCACCAGTCACCGTTGTTCCACTTCCATTTGCCGTCGTTGTTCATGAAGTAGCCCATAGCGCCTATGGCATAGTAAGCATCGTTCATAGTCTTGTCGTTCTCGTCAGGGTGTACTACATCTGTCAGCTTTGTAGCTGCAAATGCGCTGATTGACATACATGAAGCTGTGATAGCTGCTGCTGTCATACCTACGAATAATTTCTTCATACTTCTCATGGTAAAATTCCTCCAAATTTCTCAGACCTTCCTCGGTCTGTATTTTTTCGATGCGGCTTTCTTAGCCGTTGGTATAATATTATCACAGAATTTAATATTGTTATATCAAATAATTAACTTATATAACAGAAATGAAGCCTAAACTTGGAAATTTTTTTATATTTTTGGCTTTTTTCAAAAAATTTATGTGAATTACAACAAAACTTTCTTTCTGTATATTATAATTTAGTATTATATTACCGTGTTAGTATGCAAAAGTGCTGCAAAAAAATATATCCGCTGCACATTTACGGTACAGCGGATATCAATTATTTGTCCTTTTTTGAGTCTGACGAGCTCTCCGATGAGCTTGTATCATATTTTATGGGTTCTGTTTCAAGACCCTTGTCATTGGTCTCCTCGGCTTTTTTCTCGAGATCCTCAAGCATAGCTCTGAAAACCTTCATACTCTTGTTGTAGTTTTCCTGCATAGTCTCCTTCGAGTCTCCGAAGGTTTCTGCAGGTATCCTCATTGAAAGGTGAACATCATTCGGCATATTCGCATATTTGAGCTCATCTGCAAGGAACCCGAAGTTCCAGCTCATTCCGTCCTCATCAACATACTTGCTGTCAGGGAAGTCCAGCGGCAGGGCAGGTGTCATAAGCTGCATGAACTCCTCGTCGGTATTTGAGTCGGTGATAAAGAGTATAGCCTTGCCCTCCTGAAGCTGAGCCATAAGCTTTGTATTATTGACGTCCTGTCCGAGGTACCGTGCCGTATCAGGCCCTTGCGGAGCAGCTATCACAGCAACGTGTACATAGCCGTTTCCGTCAAAGTCCTCGGTGTATTTCTCAAAGAACTTTTCAAGCTCCTCAACTCTTGTTTCAAGCCCGTTGTTTGAGATAAGCACAACAGTAAGGTCAGCCTTTTCCCGCCTGAGAGTATCTATAGTAATAAAGGTTGTGACTGCAATTATAAACACCACAAAGATTATCATAAACTTATAGTGGTACACAAAATTTGCAAGCCATGCCTTTCCGTGAAGCTCGGTCTTTTCCTCATGAACCTCTTTTATAGTGGACTCCTCCTCGGAGATAACACCGCTTTTAAGCTTCATAAGCTCAAGGCGCTCCTCCTGCAGGCGTTTCTCGCGCTCCTTTTCGGCTGCCTTTTCCTGACGCTTTCTCTCTTCGAGGGCTTCCTCATAGAGCTGTCTTTCACGCTCTCTTGCGGCACGTTCCTGCTCTGCGAGTTCTTTTTCGTATTCGTAGTCCTCGTCATTTATCATATTATCGGAAGTCTGTATTCCTTTATTCTTTGACATTATTAAGCCTCCTGCAAGAATGTATGACTATTATACACTATGGTTGTGAACTGCGTATTAACAAAAAATCGCATAAAAAATCGTAAAAAATGACTATATACATTGGTGATAATATCTAGTATAATATATGTAACGAAATTATGCAAAAGGGGTGTTATCATGCTCAAAAAGATCGAACAAAGACAAACAAGGAAATCTGATGTTATTGAAAAGATAAAAGCATCAAGGCTGGAGCTTTCCCGTCTGGAGACTCAGATCAAAGATGCAGGTCTGCCTGTTATCATAACCTTTGACGGCTGGTCGGCGGCAGGAAAGGGCTCGCTTATATCGCAGGTGATAAAGGCTCTCGACCCGAGATTTTTCGAGGTTGTTTCCGTCAGAAATCCGTCTGATACCGACAGGCGCAAGCCGTGGATGTACCGCTTCTGGAGGGCTATACCTATGAAGGGGCGCTTCACTATCTATGACAGAAGCTGGTATCATGACAGTCTGAATGCAATGATGTATGATAACCTCAGCAAAAAGGCATACAAGCGCAGGCTATCGGATATTGCTACCTTTGAAAGGCAGCTCACCGATGACGGCTATCTTATAATAAAGATATTCCTGCACATCACGGAAGAGGAGCAGAAAAAGCGCATTAAGAAGCTTGAAAGCTCCAAGGTAACAGCGTGGAGAGTTGATGATAAGGACAGATACAACCTAAAGCATTACGATGAGTTTTTGGAGACCTATGACGATCAGATCAAGTCCACAAACTATGACTATGCACCGTGGAGCGTTATCGGTGCTAACGAGAAAACCTCGGCTGTACTTGATATCTATGAGGTTATCATAGGAAGCATAAAGGGAGCACTTGAAGCTAAGAAGGACAAGAAGAAATATATCCCGAAGGCTCAGTTTGAGACAGTGAGCCCTGCACTTGAGGGCTTTGGTTCTGTTCAGGTACCGAAGCTTAAAAACGTTGACCTTAACAAGAGCCTTACCGAAGATGAATACGAGGAGCAGCTCGACAAATATCAGGAGAAGCTATTCAAGCTGCAGAACCTCTGCTACCAGAAGAAGCTGCCTGTCATCGTATGCTATGAGGGCTGGGACGCAGGCGGAAAGGGCGGCAACATCAAACGTCTGGCGGCAGCTCTCGACCCAAGGGGCTATGAGGTTAAGCCTATAGCAGCTCCCGAGCCAAGTGAGCTTGCAAGGCATTATCTGTGGCGCTTCTGGAACAGGCTTGAAAATGACGGCCACTTCACTATCTTTGACCGCACATGGTACGGCAGAGTGATGGTAGAGCCTATTGAGGGCCTTACCCCGAAGGACAGAGTTGATCAGGCATACCGTGAGATAAACGAGTTTGAGGCTCAGCTTGCGGAGTGGGGCGCAGTTATTATCAAGTTCTGGATAAATATCGACAAGGACGAGCAGCTAAAGCGCTTCACCGAAAGGCAGAACACTCCCGAAAAGCAGTGGAAGATCACCGATGAGGACTGGCGCAACCGTGAGAAGTGGGACATCTATGAGGAGTACATAGACCGCATGACGGAACTCACCTCAACCGAACATGCTCCCTGGGTCATCATTGAGGGAAATGACAAGAAGTATGCCCGTATCAAGGCTCTGAAAACCGTTATCAAGAGGATAGAAGAGGCTCTTGATAAGAAATAGGCAATATCTACAAAAATTCCGAGCGATATTTGTGTAATATAACGCCATAAATCCTTCCTTTCCAAAGCGTATATATAACAGAACGCTTCGGAAAGGAAGGTATTTTTATGAGAAAGGCTATAATTATTTGTGTGCTGGCTGCGGCTCTGACCGCCTGCGGCAGCGTAGATGAGAGCTCGGGCAGCAAGACCTCACGAATTGGCAGCAAGGCAAAGGGCACCGTGGTAAACGCCCCTGCGGCATCTGTCGTGATAGATGACGGCTCGGAAGACCTGTATGAGAGAAATGTTCAGACCTACTATTCAAGTTATGGTGAGCAGTTTGATGTCGAATTATCACGCTACAGCGGTAATGCACAGGTAGTGATAAACTATGTCACGCACGGCTACAGTGATTATATCCCCGAAATGAACGGCTCGCACAAGTTCATCATCAGAACTGAGGACGAGTTTAAATATGTGAAGTCAAATTACGGTCTGTCGTTTATAGATACCGAGTTCTATACAGGCGGCTGCGAGGGTGAGTTCATCAATTGCGGCTTTGATGAGTACGATTATGTCATCGAGTATGACGAGCACAGCACAGGCGGATATTTTCTTCGCCCCGGGGGACTGGTGGTAGATACGGACAAGCTTGAATTTGTATTCACAAATGACAGCAAGGTACCCGGTGATACTGAAACGGTCACAGAGGCATTCACGGGAGATCTTTTTATAGCGGCAATACCTAAGGGCACTCTTATGAACGAGCATTACGAGGGCTGGGAATATATTGACCTTGCAGATATTGATGATCCTTTGGTCGATGAGCCTGTCGAAGATCCCGATCAGGAACAGCTGTACATTCCCGATGACACAGATGAATATATGAGAGAGGGCACTCTTATTGCGACTATCGAGGACGGCTCGGGAGAGGTTATGCGTCAGACCGAGGTTTACAGGCTTGATGATGACTGGTGCTTTGTGAACTTTGACTGCAAGACTACTTCGTGGGGCAGCCCCGAGTGGAAGAGAAATATCATCGTATCGGGCAGAGTGCATACTCTTGATGACGTGATAAAGGCAGCGAAGGATTTCGGCTCTGACGGCTTTGTTACCTACCCAAGTGACAAGGACACGCATACAATTGAAGAGTTTATCGAGAAATGGTCATAAAAAAGAGAGCTTCACCGTTTTGGTGAAGCTCTCAGTCTGTCGATAAACTCAAAATAGTGCAGAATCAGCCCTCGGCGTGTTCCTCGGCTTCGCTCGTCACCGCCTCGGGCGGTGTGGGAGGAAGGGGCTTCGCCCCATTTGCCCCACTGGAGCTATCGCCCCAGACCCCTTTTAAGAGAACTTTTGCAACAAGCAGAGCACACTTCGTTTCGGAGTGGGCTTTTCGTGTGATGTGTGATGTGTGATATTTCATTTTTTTGAACTGTAGGGTTGCACAAAATAGAAAGTTTAATTTTGTTAATTCTGCACTAACTATTTCCGCGTTCAAGGCAATAGAAGCCTAAGCTAAACTATGACGCGTATTGGTGCAGGGTTTTCCCTGCCAACAATTGCTGGAATATTATCAAATTAAAATATAAAACGTATATTTGCACAATTTTCAACAGAGATTTTTGTGCAACCCTACAGTTTGAGAAATCGTAATATCACACATCACACATCACACAAATAAAAGGGGTCAGGGGCGTAGCCCTAGTGGGTACATAGGGCGAAGCCCTATCCCCCTAATCCAGCCGAGGCTGTCTGGACGTAATGTCCAGACCTGACGAGGCATAGTTTCGCACTATCTATCTCCGCGTTCAAGGAGTGAAAAATCCTAAACAAAGGTACGTCGCGTATTGGTGCAGGGTTTTCCCTGCCCTTGCGGCGAGCACTCATATCTTGTTCAGGTCATCAAGGCTGGAGAGAAGCATTTTTTTCAGCTCTTCTGCCGTGTCCGCCTTTGTTCTGAGTTTTTTCTTAGCAGGCTTCGGCTCGGGAGCAGGCTCCGAAACAGGCTCGGATCTCTTCTGCTCTTCCTTCGGAAGCTCCCTTATTGGAGCAAACTCCTTGGTAACTTCATCAGGCGCAGATGAATCAGATACGGTATCTGAGATTTCGCCTGTCGGTATTGAGGAAGCTATCTCCTTTATCTCAAGGGCTATCTCCGAGGTGTTCTCTATCTGCACGTTTGCTTTATCTGGCTCGATCTCTTCCATAGTGGAGTTCTCAACCTTAACAAGCCCTGCGACTGTGTCCCTCTGAGTGAGGATTTTAAGCTCCTCTTCATCAATATAGGGCTTTATGCCTATTACCGAGAGGTTGTCCGTACTGCCGTTTTTGAGTGCAAGATGAAACAGTGCGCTCAGCTTTTTTGCTATCGGGATATCAAGCTCCATTCCGATTTCTATCTCTTCGGGAGATACGCAGTCGGAAAAGCCGTCAGAGGTTATCAGTATCATATCGTCGGGTTCTTTTCCGAAGCCTGATACTATCGGTATAATGTCAATAGTCGGCTCATTTACGGTGCTTCCGACTGAGGATATTATCGCATTTGCCTGCTGCGGGTCAAGGTCGGACATTTTCTCTATCTTTCCGTGATCGTAAAGATACCGCCCGTAGGACTGGTCAGTGGATATCTGTCTGACAGTGCCGTTTACATAGCGGTACATTCTGCTGTCTCCGACATTTATGCAGAGAGCCCGTCCCTGCTCATCAACTGCAAGGGCACAGAGCGTAGTCTGCATATTGGCAGAGCCCTCAGTGCGCACGCCCTGACGCTTTATCTTGTTATGTATGTTTGTAACGGTCTTTTTAAGGTCAACCGAGGAGCTGTAGTCAAGCGCCGCCAAGTGTGCAAGGCAGAGCTTTGAAGCAAGCTCTCCTGCATTCTCGCCGCCGACACCGTCGCAGACTGCTGTAATAAACGGTGCTGAAACGCAGGCATCACGGCTGCCCGAGCTCTTGACCTCATGGTCAATGAGCACGCAGTCCTCATTGATTTCCCGATAATTGCCCTTATCGGTCATTGCATAGATATAGTAGTACATTACGCTCTCCCTGAAATTACGTAAAGATGTTTTATTTAGATACGCTCAGCTATCAGGTCGCCCATCTTTCTGCAGCCGACAACGGTGCAGCCCTCTGAGCTTATATCTCCTGTCCTGAAGCCCTCTTTAAGTACCTGAGCAACTGCTGCCTCAACTGCATCGGCTTCCTTGTCCATATCGAAGGAGTATCTGAGCATCATAGCAGCGGAGAGGATAGTAGCTATCGGGTTAGCCTTGTCCTGACCTGCAATGTCGGGTGCTGAGCCGTGGCTTGGCTCATAAAGGCCGAACTTAGTGTCATTGAGCGATGCCGAAGCAAGCATTCCGAGTGAACCCGAAACCATAGCAGCCTCATCGGAGAGAATGTCACCGAACATATTCTCGGTGAGCACTACGTCAAACTGAGCAGGGTCACGCACAAGCTGCATAGCCGCATTGTCAACGAGCATATGCTCAAGCTCAACCTCCGGATAGTCCTTAGCGACCTCGTTTACAACCTTTCTCCAGAGCCTTGAAGAGTCAAGCACGTTAGCCTTGTCAACGCTTGTGACCTTCTTTCTTCTCTTCATAGCTATATCAAAGCCCTTTACTGCGATCCTTCTGATCTCGTTCTCGTTGTAAACAAGGGTGTCCGTAGCAGTTTCAAGGCCGTCAACTACCTCGGTCTTTCTTGCACCGAAGTACAGTCCTCCTGTCAGTTCTCTCATCATCATCATATCGAAGCCCTTTGCAGCGGTTTCTTCTCTGAGAGGGCAGGCATCTCTGAGCTCATCAAAAAGCACTGCAGGTCTGAGGTTTGCAAACAGACCGAGCTCCTTTCTTATTTTCAGAAGTCCTGCCTCGGGTCTGAGCTTTGGCTCAAGCTTGTACCACGGAGATGTAGATGTGTTTCCTCCGATGGCACCGAGAAGCACTGCATCAGCGGCCTTGGCTGTAGCTACTGCCTCATCAGTGAGGGGCACTCCGCAGGCATCAATTGAGCAGCCGCCCATAAGTATATCTGTGTACTCAAATTTGTGACCGAACTTTTCGCACACCTTGTCGAGTACCTTAATTGCCTCTGTAACTATCTCGGGACCGATACCGTCGCCCCTGATTACTGTGATTTTCTTTTCCATATTAATATCCTCCTTCGTCTATTACAAGCTCCTGCGGTGTAATGATCTCTATTGTGCAGGAATCGCATTTTTCCTCTGCGGTAGTTATAGTTATGCAGGTACATATTTTAGCATTGCCCTCGGAGAGCTGATCTCTGCAATATAGCTCGCAGACCTCGCCCTTGAGCATTGCCGTCATGTAAGCGCCCTCATCGGCAGCAATTGAGTAATCCATTTGAGAGTAGTCGATCTCCTTGCCGTCAAGGAAATACTCACGGTAATATGAGCATCTGTTGCTGCTTTTTTCTCTTATACAGTCAGGCGACAGCGCCTCGCTTATTGTCTGCTCACTTTCAGCCAGAGTAAAGCCCTGAGGGAACTCAACAGCCGAACCGTTATAGTTTGGGTTGTTGATCGTAAATGTTCTGGAAGAGAGTCTGTCTTCGGTCTCCTCGGGGTAAGCTGAAAGCACAACATTAGGGTTATTTGTGCTTTCGGAAGAGAAATCATTTCCGCATACGCTTAAGAGCTTTTTATTGCTCCATACAAGGTCAGCTCTTGTGCCGTTTATAGTCAGCGTAAACGGCATGGTACCGCTGCCGTAGTTGTATCCCTTGCTGCTGCTTTCGTCTTTTTTATCCTTGTCAGATGACGGAAGCCTTGCAGAGAATATGATGATCACAACAACCAGAAGTATAGGCAGCAGAAACACCAGCGCTTTTTTCAGGTCGTCTCTGTCAAACAGCTCCATAAAAGCCCTCCTCTCGGCGGTGACAAAAAGGGAACACGATCAAACGTATTCCCTTGATTTTTTACTGCTCCTTCAGAGAATTGAGGAGACCGTTCTTGTTGATTATATTAATGAGAAATTCCGGGAATGACTGTCCCTGATAGGTCTCATTCCTGGTGAGGTTGGTAATAACACCTGTATCGAAGTCTATCTCGACCTCATCGCCGTTCTGTATCTTTTCGGCAGCCTCTTCACACTCGATGATCGGAAGTCCGATATTTATAGCATTCCTGTAGAAGATACGGGCAAAGGTCTTTGCTATTACGCAGGAAACTCCGCTTGCCTTGATAGCTGCGGGAGCGTGCTCTCTTGATGAGCCGCAGCCAAAATTTGCCTCTGCGACGATAAGGTCGCCCTGCTTTACGTTCTTTGCAAAGTCAATGTCGATGTCCTCCATGCAGTGCTTTGCAAGCTCGTTCATATCAGCGGTGTTAAGATACCTTGCAGGTATAATAACATCGGTATCCACATTATCTCCGTACTTGTGTACAGTTCCTTTAGCATTCATGATGATTATTCCTTCCTGAGTTATTAATTCTTATAATCCTTAGAGCCGAACACATTTGTGCCGTTTGCCTGCTGTCTGAGCTCGTCATAGATCTGCTCAAGATATTCGGTATTGGGCTCTTCTTTAATTCTGGTGATGAAGTAGCACACCTTTACTTTATGGAACATTCCTTCCTTGGTCAGTGCAAAAACGGGCTTACCGTCTACCTGTGTAGCCATGTAGTTTGTTAAACCCTTCTTGTCTATTATCGCCTGTGTCTGATCACAGGTGAATGCATTCTGATCGTGAAGTATTCTTATAAACTCATCTGCTTTATCTTCCTTCTGAGAGTCATTAAGTTTGGTGCCGTACTTCTTTGTAATAAGACTTAAAATAGAATCATGGAAAATAACGCTCAGATAATTTTTCATTTTATATGTGCCCCCTCCCGGAAAGCTGTTTTAGTTTTTAGTCCATAAGTTCCATTGGCTGAGTGATAGTTCCTGTAACAGCGGACGCTGCTGCTACATAAGGCGATGCGAGATAAACCTCTGATTCGGGGTCTCCCATTCTGCCTACAAAGTTTCTGTTAGTAGTTGCAACGGCTCTTTCGCCCTTTGCAAGTATACCCATGTGTCCTCCGAGACACGGTCCGCAGGTCGGAGTAGATACTGCGCAGCCTGCGTCAATAAATATCTTTGTAAGACCCTCTTCAATGCACTTCATATAAATGTCCTGCGTTGCGGGAATAACTATGCATCTTACGTTTCTTGCGACCTTTCTGCCCTTGAGCACCTCGGCAGCGGCTCTCATGTCCTCGATCCTTCCGTTTGTACATGAGCCGATAACCACCTGATCTATATTGATCTTGCCGAACTCATCAAAGGTCTTTGTATTCTCGGGCAGATGAGGGAAAGCAACTGTAGGCTTTATCTCACTGAGGTTGATGGTGTACTCTGCCGAGTACTCTGCATCGGGGTCTGCCTCGTAAATTTTGAATTCTTTCTTTACTCTGTCCTTGCAGTAGTCAAGCGTTACCTGATCAACTGCAAAGATACCGTTCTTTCCTCCGGCCTCGATAGCCATGTTAGCCATACACAGTCTGTCCTCCATGCTGAGGTTTATAAGTCCCTCACCGGAGAACTCCATAGACTTGTACAGAGCGCCGTCAACACCTATCATTCCGATAATGTGGAGTATAACGTCCTTAGCGGAGCTCCACTTGGGAAGCTTGCCTACGATATTGAACTTGATTGCCTCGGGTACCTTGAACCATGTCTTGCCCTTAGCCATGCCTGCGCACATATCGGTCGAGCCGATACCTGTAGAGAATGCACCGAGAGCGCCGTATGTACAGGTATGTGAGTCAGCGCCGATAATGCAGTCACCGGGAGCTATAAGTCCCTGCTCAGGGAGCAGAGCGTGCTCGATTCCTACACGGCCTGTATCAAAAAAGTTTGTGATCTTATACTCATTTGCAAACTCTCTGCACTGCTTGCACTGAGCCGCAGCCTTGATATCCTTGTTAGGGGTGAAGTGGTCAAGTACGACCGTTACCTTGTCCTTATCATAAATTTCTGTGAAGCCTGCCTTGTTGAACTCATTGATAGCAACAGGAGTTGTAACATCAT
>DGRP01000008.1 GCA_002391065.1 Ruminococcus sp. UBA4385
AGTATCAGCCCCTTACCAAGAAGGGTAATGACGCTATCGGCGGTGACTTCTCCGATGATCCGCTGTGGATGATCCTTTCTACCGCACAGTACATCAAGGAGACAGGCGATTACACCATTCTTGATGAGCAGGTGCCTTATGACAATGATGAGAGCAAGGCTCAGTCAATGATGCACCACCTGAAGATGAGCTTCTGGCACGTTGCAGAGAATGTTGGTCCTCACGGACTGCCTCTCGCAATGAGAGCTGACTGGAACGACTGCATCAATCTGAGCTGCCATTCCGATATACCCGGCGAGAGCTTCCAGACCTATACCTCGCCCAAGTACGGCGATCAGAAGTTCAGCCGTGTGGCTGAGTCGGTGCTCGTAGCAACGATGATGGCCTTTATAGGCCCCGAGTATGTTGCACTCTGTAAGCATCAGGGTCTTGACGATGAGGCTGCAAAGGCTCAGGCTGAGATAGACAAGATGAATAAAAACACTATGGAGCACGCCTTCGACGGAGAGTGGTTCCTGAGAGCTTATGATGACTTCGGAAAGAAGATGGGCTCTAAGGAGTGCGAGGAGGGCAAGATCTTCATCGAGCCTCAGGGCTTTGCAGTTATGGCAGGTCTCGGCAAGGAGTCGGGCAAGGATATCCTGACCATGAACAGCGTAAAGAAGTATCTTGATACCAAGTACGGTCTTGTACTTAACAATCCTGCATTCACAAGGTACTATAAGGAGTACGGCGAGATCTCTACATATCCAGGCGGATATAAGGAGAACGCAGGTATCTTCTGCCACAACAACGCATGGATAATCTGTGCAGAGGCTGCTATCGGCAGAGGAGATCAGGCATTTGAGTATTACTCCAAGATCGCTCCTGCATATCTTGAGGACATCTCAGACCTCCACAGGACTGAGCCTTATGTATACGCTCAGATGATCGCAGGTAAGGACGCTAAGCGTCACGGCGAGGCTAAGAACAGCTGGCTGACAGGTACAGCTTCATGGAACTTTGTAGCTATCTCCCAGTACATACTCGGCTGTATCCCTGACTATAACGGACTGAAAATTGATCCTTCAATCCCGGAGGCATGGGACGGCTTCAAGCTGAGAAGAATGTTCAGAGGCAACACCTACAACATCACTATCAAGAACCCCGATCACGTTTCAAAGGGCATCAAGAGTGTCGTTTGTGACGGCGTTAAGGTAAACGGAAATGTTCTCCCTGTATTCGATGCAGGCACAGAGCATGAGGTCGAGGTAGTTATGGGCTGATACGCCTTTGGCAGACAGACTTTGTAAACCGAAGAGCTCCGCAATTGCGGGGCTCTTTTTGTTTCTCCGTTATAGCATGAGACTCATTTTTTGATTTCAGACGTTAATTAATAAAATCATTCAACTTATGGTTTCGTTAAGTTGTCTAAACCAAAAGGTTAAATTAGTATATTTCACCAAATTTAATTAACAATTCTTGACCTCTATAAGCTATCGTGCTATAATATAATAATAAAGAATGGATTATATGGAGAACAAGTAGTAGGAAAGAATAAATGAAGGGGTGAACAATATGAAGAAAAACAGAAAGGGTTTTACACTGGTCGAAATGATTACAGTTATTGCAATCATCGGAATACTTGCAACAATAATTATACCGACAATATATAATTATGTAAAAAAAGCAAGGATCAAAGCTGCAATAGCTGATGCAAAAACTATCAAAACTGCAATAGAAAACTCATTAACAGACCACCTGATGCTTGAGGCCGCTGATCCCGGCAACGCATTTAACAAGATACTTTATCTTGATCTGGAAACAAAGAAAGGCATGAATGAAAGACAGTATGAGATAGTAGGCTCATTCACTAATGTAAGCTGGGTAATTTACAGAACTAATGAGAACAGTATGAGTAAGTCACAGATTCTGGACAAAGTTATAGCCAAAGGTCTTGACAAAGCATTTTCGGAGGAATGGGACACAGGAAAGAAAACAAATCCGATGATTTACAACACGGCTTCCAAAAACTGTGAAAAGTTCCTGAAGGATAATAACACTAATTTTGCTATTGTTGCCGTGTATAACAAAGACGGTGCTGTGCGTATGCTCCAGATATATAGAAAGGGCATACTGGTGACATACATCAACGGTGAGTATATTGCGAATACAAGCGACAATGCTCACTTTGTAGGCACAGGCACATGGGATACTATCTATAAAGACAGCGGAATGGATGCTCCCGAAGAGTTCTGTAAGGTAAGTCTTTCAAACAAGCAGATAGGCAATGACGGAAATATAGGAGGCTGGTACAACCCCTGAGCTCAGTGCGCTCAGCCGTTCGGTAAAAGAGAAGAATACAGGCAGTTCATAAACGAACTGCCTGTTTTTTCAGTTGCTTTCCGTGCTTTTGCGGTAAGCCTCTAAAATATCCTCTTCAAGCTCTTGGCGGAAATCCCTCGTCATAGGGTGGACTATATCACGGTATGTGCCGCTGTCATCACGGCGGCTGGGCATGGCAACGAAAAGGCGCTCGTCACCTTTGACGATCTTAATGTCATGAACTGCGAACATATCGTCAAAGGTCACGCTTACAATGCCTTTCAGGCGAGGCTCATCGAAAAGCTTTCTTATTTTTATTTCTGTTACTGTCATTTCAAGTCTCCTTTCGGGTCTTTTAATCAGAGTATTGACCGTTTCGGGAGAAATATTCAGATTTCCGTTCATAGAAAATTTACATAAGATGTATGCACAGCCCTTGACATATAGGGGCGGTTTTGTTATAATATTAAAGCATTCGTATCTAAAGACAGCAGGCGGTGCAGTGCGGTGACTGAGTCATCGGAGTGTATGGAAGTCCTGCCGAGGAAGGAATCGCAAGGTTTATATGTGAACTTTGTGCTCTTTTGTCTTTGACGAAAGGGTTTCTTTTTTTGGAACGTTTTGCTATCTTAAATTAAGAGAGGTGAAATGACAATGGCAAGTGAAAAGGTACTGAGCGCTAAGAAGGCAAGAGTTCAGGAGCTGGTTGAGCTTATCAAGAATTCTGAGGCAGGCGTGCTCGTTGATTACAAGGGCATCACTGTTGAGGAGGACACAAAGCTTCGTAAGGAGCTGAGAGAGGCTAACGTCAACTACTTCGTTGAGAAGAACACTATCCTGAGATTTGCTCTTAAAGAGGCTGGTTACGAGTCGATGTGCGATGTTCTCGAGGGAACAACAGCTATCGCTATCTCGAATGATGACCAGACTGCACCTGCAAGAATTCTCGGTAAGTTCTCCGAGGACTGCAAGGGTGAGAAGTTCTTCCTTAAAAACGGCTACATCGGTGAAGAGGTTTATGATGAGGCAGGTGTAAAGGCACTGTCGAAGATCCCTTCGAGAGATGTTCTTCTTGCACAGCTCGTTGGTTCTCTTCAGGGACCGCTTACAAAGCTGGCTGCAACTCTTCAGGCAGTTGTGGACAAGGAAAACGGCGCAGCTTAACAGCTGCATAAGCAAGGCGGCATAGCCCGCACAATTCAGGGGTTAAGAACCCCGAAATCAACTAAAATTTATAAAGGAGATTATTATCATGGCTTCAGAGAAGATCACAAAATTTGTAGAAGATATCAAGACTCTTTCTGTACTTGAGCTTTCCGAGCTCGTAGACGCTATCCAGGAGGAGTTCGGCGTAACAGCAGCAATCGCTGCAGGTCCTGCTGCAGGTGCAGGCGCAGGCGCAGCAGCTGAGGAGAAGAGCGAGTTCGACGTAGTACTTGCTTCCTTCGGCGATTCCAAGATGCCTGTTATCAAGGCTGTTAAGGAGATCACTGGTCTTGGTCTTAAGGAGTCCAAGGAGCTCGTTGAGGCTGCTCCTAAGGCTATCAAGGAGGCAGTTGCTAAGGCAGAGGCTGAGGAGATCAAGGCTAAGCTCGAGGCTGCCGGCGCTACAGTAGAGCTCAAGTAATTTAAGCTTTATACACAGTAAAATCAAGACCGCCCAATGGGCGGTCTTTTTATATATTCAGTCCTTCAAGAACTGCTCTTATCATCTGTGGAGTTATTTTCTCCATAATGCCGCAGCGTATCTGCCTGAAAACAAGTGCTCCTATCTTCTGCGAGCCCACATACTCAACTCCGTAGGCGTGCTCTGTTATTTTTCTCTTCTCAGTGACTGTGCCGTCACGGCGCTCAAACAGCCCCGAGGTCAAAGCCTTTACAGTATCTCCGACAGAATATATCCGTTCGGTAATATTGCTTTCTGAAAGCCTGCCACCAATGTCGGCAATACAGTCGGAAAGCATTGCACCCTTTGCCTGTCCTGCAAGTGCGCCCTCATAGTCCGCACCGCTGACCTCTGCGAAAACAGCACAGCGTTTTATCTCACAGCGCATAGCCTTGCCGCAGATACCGCCCGAAGCCATTCCGAAGACCTTACAGTCTTTCAAGGTAATGCCCGTAACGCAAGCGCCCTCGTAAATCACCGAGAACAGCCCCGAATACTCATTTTCACCGCTGTCGATAACGGCATTTTTTATTATATGACCGTTTCCGTCAAACACTCCTGCGAAGCCGTTACCGTCATCGCCGACAGGGCTTATCGTTTTGCCCTCAAAGTCAAGATCGGCAGAGAGGGTCACTGTCTGCCCCGAAAAATCCTCGCCGTTTCGGACAAGCTCGGAAAAGCGCTCCCACTCAGCAGTGCTCCTGATAATGAGTGCTTCGTCCCTCTCACTCTCGGCAGAGCGCAGCAGCAAAAGTGCATTTTTAAGCTCTGCGGCCGTGCTTTTTCTGCCGATCCTCTGCAAGGCGTACACTATCTCACGCTGACAGTAATTCTCACTGAACAGCCTGTTTATTTCAGCCCTGAGCTCCTCTTTCAGTGCCGTCACGTCTTCGTCAGTGTAAGCGAAAATGTATGGTGCATAAGCTCCGAGGGTGCTTTCTGATAAATCCTCCCAGCCGTTTGCTGCCTTCGCAAAGGCTATCCCCGAAGCCGTCTGCCTGCCCCTCATAGCGGAAATCTGAGGCCTGCTGCCCGAAAGCGTCAGCACAACCGAAAAGCGCTCGCCTTTTTTAAGCTGCACTGCCTTGTCAAGCTCCGCCGAATAAAAGCCCTTTGCGCCTATCTTCCCAGAAGCACTTGCCATAAGCCTGCCCTCGGGAGCGCCGTTTTCAAGCTCAGTATAAACGCTGAGAGTGTATTCCGCAGGCTCGGAGCTTACCGAAAGAAAGCCGACAGTGTCAAGGGTTTGCTCGCTGTCAGCCGTAAAAACGCTCGCTGCAGAGACCTTGCCCCCAGCTGAGATATTTACCGCAGGAAGCCTGTCCGCAAGCGCATAAGCCTTGCTGTGAGCCTCAGCTGTCTCGAAAACTGTAAAGCCCGAAATGCTCTTGTCCTCATAGGAGATATAATAGTATCCGTCCGACGAAACGCTTGCCCCCCATGAGCCCTTTATAAGCCATGCTCCGTCATTTTCGGGGGCGGTAGGGAAATTCTCCTTAGGATAACTGTCGTCCCAGCCGACTATTGCCGCCGCATGGTTGACTGAAAAAGCCGTCGGACAGTAATAGCTCTCACCGTCATCAGACATATATTTTTTATCGTAATACTGGCTCACATATACAGCACCGTGCTTTTTGACCGCAAGCTTTATATCCGTCTTGTCGATCTCATACGCCCTTGAAAGGCTGTACTCACTTACCTCGGCTTTCTCGTCAGAGACTACAGCAGCTTCGGGCTTTGAGCCTATAAAAGGTTCAAACCTCTCATAGCACACTCCCCTGCCCGCTGCGAGGGTAAGCTCTGCCTGTGCGGCACTGCCCGCCTGCGAGAACGGCTCATCGCCGCCCGATGCCGCAATAAGTGCCGTTTCGGAAAGGTCAACGCTTGCGTTTTCATCACCCTTTGTGATGAGCTCCTGCTCTAAGCAGGCAATCGCAGCAAATGCCCAGCAGGCTCCGCTTTTGCCCTGAGAGCTCACCGAGGACACCTTATCCGTACCCCTCGGGTCATAAGAGGACAAGCCCTCAGCCTGTACGGGCAGAAGGCAAAGCACACTGTATGCAATTGCGGTCAAAGCTGAGATAAAGCGCTTCATTTTAACCTCCCGGGAGTGTTTGTACATAGACCTCTTTTGCAGTACCGTTCTTGTCGAACTTTATCCAGTAGTACTGCGGCTGATGGCTCGGCATAACAGGTGAGTCATCATCACCGATGAGGTAGCCCTTTGTGCTGCCGTACTCCCTGTCAAAGCTGCCGTACTTTGCTTTTATCTCATCAGCAGAGCTGCCCAGCACCGCCCAGTCATTAAAGCGGAGAGCCGTCCTGTGCGAGACAAAGAAAAGCACAGCACATATCAGTATAAGTGCTGCTGCAAAAACAAGCAGAGCTTTTTTCTTTGTCATTTCATCACCGTGATCTTTCGTGTGTATTCGTTTGAGCTTATCCTCCCGTAGGAGAATATCTGCTGTATGCGTGAGGCCTGTATCATAAGCTCCGCCGAGCGCTGTGCGAAATCAGACTGCTTTCTGAGCTCGCTCAGAGAGGTGCGGCAGTAAAGGCCCTTTTTCTTCTTCACCTCGGCAAGTATCATTGTGCCCGTCTTGTTGAGAGCAAGTATCCGCCCGAAGGGTATGCCGTCTATATCGCTTTTCGTAAGACCTAAAAGCAGCCCCAGCAGTATCCGCCTTACCTTTGCATAGCTGAGGCTCTTCGAGGCAATAGCCTTTGCAAGCTCCCGGCTTACAGGCAAATACAGATTGTTTTTAAGTGATGTTCCTATAACAGAGCTCACTCTTGATACAAGTGCCTCATCGCCGTCGGGGAGCTGCAGCAGTTGTTCAGAGTTTGCAGAAAGCACTGTGTTTATGTAGATAAACTCATCAAAGCGTTTATAATCCGTCGGTACAAGAGTATGAAACTCATCGGGGATAAATTTCAGAACCGAGGGGTCGGGAAACTTCTCCCTTATAAGCGAAGCAGAGATTGAATGCTCGTCAGCTTCGCCGCTGTTGTGCGAGGCGCCAAGCCTTTCCACTGCCAGAAGCCCGATATTCGGCATATACTTTTTAGCCGCCCTTATGTACTCGGCGGCGAGCATATCATTGGGGTTTTGCAGCACCTCGCCTGCCTTTCCTGCGGCAGTGCTCACAGCCTTTGCATAGCCCATTCCCTGTGACATCAGAGAGCGCACCTCTTCGCTGTCGGAAAGCTCCTCCAGCTTATCGGCAGCACGCCTAAGAAGTGTCAGATTCCCCGATTCGCTCCCGAAGGAGAGCATATCAATAACGCCCTCTCCAAGCTCTGAGAGCATTCTCACAGCGTACTCTGCAAATATCGGCGCTCCCGACACAGCATACTGCACAGGCAGTTCCAGCACAAGGTCTGCACCCTCACGGACAGCGGCCTCTGCTCTGTCAAACTTTGAAAACATCGCAGGAAAGCCTCTCTGCACGCAGTCACCACTCATTACAACGCAGACGGCATCTGCGCCTTCCTCTCGGGTCTTTCTTATGTGATAGGCATGACCTAAGTGAAAAGGGTCATATTCAGCTATAATACCTGCGACACGCATGGGCTCACCTCCAAAAAGAGCTGGATAATTCTGTGCAAAATGTAAAATGTGATCAAAAGGTCTTGAAATTATGTGCGATTACTGTTATACTAATAGTATATGACATTTTGTCCGTCAAGTCAAGCGGACAGGTCAAATAATCTGAGAGGAGAATATTCCCAATATGAAAATTCTTGTTGTAAACGCAGGCTCGTCATCGCTGAAGTATCAGCTTCTTGATATGACCGATGAGAGCGTTATCGCAAAGGGCAACGCTGACAGAATAGGCGTTGACGGTCACATAAGCGCAAAGACAGGCGACGGCAGAAAGCTTGAGGCTGACTGCAATTTCCCGACACACACCGAGGCTTTTGAAAAGCTCGTTGAGGTGCTTACTACAGGTGAAACAAAGGTTATCGACTCAATGTCTGAGATCGCAGCTGTAGGTCACAGAATAGTGCAGGGCGCTGAGATATTCAAGGAGACCTGCATGGTAACCGATGAGGTCATTGACCAGATCGACGGTCTTGCTGAGCTTGCACCTGTACATAATCACCCTCATGCACTGGCACTGAGAGCCTGCAAGGAGGTACTCCCCGAGGGTACACCTCAGGTTGTTGTATTTGATACAGCTTTCCATTCCACAATGCCCAGAAAGGCATATCTGTTCGGTCTGCCTTATGACTGCTACAAGGATCTGCACGTAAGAAAGTACGGCTTCCACGGTACATCTCACAGGTTTGTATCTGCAAAGCTTGCTGAGCTTATGGGCAAGGATATAAAGGATCTGAAGATAGTTTCCTGCCACCTCGGAAACGGCTCATCCATCACTGCTGTTGACGGCGGAAAGAGCGTTGACACTACAATGGGCTTTACTCCTCTTGACGGTCTTATCATGGGAACACGCTGCGGTGCAGTTGACCCCTCGGCTATACTGTTCGTTATGAAGAAGCTCGGTCTCAGCCCCGATGAGATGACAGCTTACACAAACAAGAAGTCAGGTTTCCTCGGTCTTTCGGGTATCAGCTCTGACAACAGAGATATCCAGAAGGCAGCTCTTGAGGGCGACGAGAGAGCACAGGCTACCTGCGAGATGCTCGCATACCAGATCAAGAAGTACATCGGCGCTTTCGCTGCTGCTATGAACGGCGTTGACGCAGTTATCTTCACAGGCGGTATCGGAGAGAATGCTCCCGAGGTAAGACGTGATGCTCTTACTGATGCTGACTGGCTCGGCATCAAGCTTGACCCTGAGGCTAACAAGTCCAGAGGCGAGATCAAGAAGATCTCCGCACCCGACTCCAAGGTTGAGGTATGGGTAGTACCTACAAATGAGGAGCTTCTTATCGCAAGAGATACACTCGCAATGATAAAGTAATATTCTGATTTTTAAGCCCCGACTTGTTCGGGGCTTTTTTGTTGCAAAAAAAATCATATTGTGGTATAATAGAGCAGAATTCATCTGAAACAGGAGAGAACCGAATGAAAACCAAGCTTATCTGCCTGTTGGCTCTGTCGCTTATGCTCAGCGCCTGTGGTAATGAAATTGAAACCGCAAAGGTCACTAAACAGACCACTGCCGCTGCCTCGCAGACAACAACTTCCGTGAGCACTTCTGCCACCACCACAACTACCGCTTCTGTGACCACAAAAGCTCCCGAGAAGAAAAAAGAGGAGCTCACCCTTGAATACAAAACCGACCTTGAGGTGTTTGAAAAAATCACTCTCGGGGAGCTGATAACCAAAACCAATGCCGAGATAAACGCCCCCGATACTGTTGTCGATACTGCTAAGGTCGGTGAGCAGAAAATGAAGGTAAGCCTTACCCTCGGCGGTGAAAAGCAGGAGACAGAGCTTACCTACACTGTTACTGACAGAACTGCGCCCGTGTTCCTATCGGGAGACTATATCAGCGTACCCGTAGGCTCAACCGCTGATTTGTCCGATGTGGGGCTCTATGCCGACAACTATGACCCCTACCCTACACTCAGCGTTTCAGAGTCGGTTGACACAAGCTATGCAGGCACTCATCAGGTGCAGGTGACGCTCTCGGACAGCTCGGGCAATACTGATACACGCACCGTAACTGTCGAGGTCGTTGATCAGGTGTCCTCGTTTATTCAGCCCGATAACGGCTCGCTCAGCTTTTCGGACTATATGGCTATGTATCAGGGAGGCGGTGCAGATGTCGGCATAGATGTTTCTGCATGGCAGGGTGTGATAGACTTCAACGCTGTAGCCTCGGAGGGCTGCAATTTCGTAATGATACGCTCGGCGCACTGCTCGGGCGGATATAATACGGGAGTTGATGACTATTTCCTGCAAAACCTTGATAACGCTCTCTCGGCAGGACTTGACTGCGGAGTTTACTTCTACAGTGCCGACAGTGACCCAGAGGAGGTCAGAGCGCACGCTCAATGGCTGGTTGATACCCTCGCAGGAAGAAAGCTCTCAATGCCTGTAGCCTTCGACTGGGAGGATTTTGGCAACTTCAGAAGCTACGGAATGAGCCTGCATGACCTGAATGAGCTCTACAGGGTGTTCAAGGAGGTAGTAGAGGGAGCGGGCTACAGATGTATGCTCTACGGAAGCCGAAACTTCCTCAAAACCGCTTGGGACACCGATGGCGAAGACGTATGGCTTGCTCACTATGTAAGCCAGACCGACTATGACGGGCAGTACTCCCTCTGGCAGACAGGAGTGGGCACTATAAGCGGAATAAACGGTCTTGTAGACCTTGATGTAAGGTACTTTCATTAAGAAAAATGCAAGTTTATAAAATAAGACTTGCAAAATGCATAATAATGGTGTATAATAAAGGGTAATATGAATTTCGGAGGGAAATTATGTTCAAGATAGTTAGAAAGGAAAGGCTCAACTCAGCGGTAGTGCTTCTGGAGATTGACGCTCCTTACATCGCTAAAAAAGCGGAGGCAGGTCAGTTTGTTATCGTCAGAGCGTCTGAGGAGGGCGAGCGTCTGCCGTTCACCATTGCAGACTATGACAGAGAAAAAGGAAGTATAACTATTATTATACAGGTAGTGGGCGGCTCAACTATGGAGATAGACAGTGTAACCGATGAGGGCTATCTGCTCGATGTGGTAGGACCTCTCGGTATTGCTACCGAATACGGCGATGCAAAGCGTGTTGCAGTTGTCGGCGGAGGTGTCGGCTGTGCCATTGCTTATCCGCAGGCTAAGAAGCTCTTCGGCATGGGCGCTGAGGTCGATGTTATCGCAGGCTTCAGAAGCAAGGATATTGTTATCCTCGAAAATGAAATGAAGGCTGCATCGACAGAGCTGCATATCTGCACCGATGACGGCTCATACGGCACTAAGGGCTTTGTAACTAACAAGCTTGAGGAGCTTATAAACTCAGGCAAAAACTATGATCTGGTTATCGCTATCGGACCTGTTATTATGATGAAGTTCGTTTGCGATATTACAAAGAAATACGGAATAAAAACGATAGTTTCGCTCAATCCTCTGATGATAGACGGAACAGGAATGTGCGGCTGCTGCCGTGTTACTGTAGACGGAAAGGTCAGGTATGCCTGTGTTGAAGGTCCCGACTTTGACGGGCACTTGGTTGATTTCGATGAGCTTATGAGAAGAAACTCCACATATAAAGAGCATGAAAAGGCTCATGTATGCAGACTGACGGGAGGTGTCCGCAATGGCTGATATGAGCAAAACAAAAACTCCCGTAACGGAGCAGGACCCCAAGGTCCGGGCAAGAAACTTCAAGGAGGTAACAGGCTGCTACACTCCCGAGGAGGCAATGAAAGAGGCTAACCGCTGTCTTAACTGCAAGGCTCGCCCATGTATGAACGGCTGCCCCGTAGGGGTGCGCATACCCGAGTTTATCGAAAAGGTAAGAGAGGGCAGGTTTGACGAGGCCTACAGCATTATAAAGTCTACAAATTCGCTGCCTGCTGTCTGCGGAAGAGTATGTCCGCAGGAGAGACAGTGCGAGGGCAGCTGTGTAAGAGGCAAGAACGGAGAGCCTGTCGGCATAGGCAGACTGGAGCGCTTCTGTGCTGACTACGCAAAGGATAAGGAGCAGACCGTCACAAAGGCCGAGCCTAACGGTCATAAAGTCGCAGTGGTTGGTGCAGGTCCTTCTGGACTGACTGCCGCAGGTGATCTTGCAAAGCTTGGCTATGAGGTCACAGTGTTTGAGGCCTTCCATACCGCAGGCGGAGTGCTCTCCTACGGAATACCCGAGTTCAGGCTCCCGAAGGATATAGTTAAGCACGAGGTCGAGAGCTTGGAGAAGATCGGTGTTAATATCATGACCGATATGGTAATCGGAAAGGTGCTCTCTGTAGATGAGCTTATGGAGCAGGGCTTTGAAGCTGTGTTTATAGGCTCGGGAGCAGGTCTGCCGAGATTTATGGGCATACCCGGGGAAACACTTATAGGTGTGTTCTCGGCTAATGAGTATCTGACAAGGATCAACCTTATGAAAGCATATAAGGAAGAGTACGCAACCCCGATAATGAAAAGCAAGGTGGTAGCGGTAGTCGGCGGCGGTAATGTTGCTATGGACGCTGCAAGAAGCGCTATGCGTCTTGGTGCTGAGCACGTTTATATTGTGTACAGGCGCTCAATGGACGAGCTTCCTGCAAGAAAGGAAGAGGTTCACCACGCTGTTGAAGAGGGAATTGAGTTTATGACCCTCTCGAATCCGACTGCTGTTATCGGCGACGATGACGGACACGTTATAGGAATGGACTGCGTTAAAATGGAGCTCGGTGAGCCCGACGAAAGCGGAAGAAGAAGCCCGAAGGTTGTTGAGGGCTCGGATTTCAGGCTTGAAACCGATACCGTTATAATGGCACTCGGTACATCTCCTAACCCTATGCTCAGAAGCAGTACCCCCGGACTTGAGGTAAACAAGAGGGGCTGCCTTATCGTTGATGAGAGAGAAATGACCACCAAAGAGGGCGTTTTCGCCGGCGGTGACGCTGTAACAGGTGCGGCAACCGTTATACTTGCTATGGGTGCAGGAAAGAAGGCCGCAGAGTCTATTGATAAGTTTATTAAGGCAAAAGAATAAAAAATCTGTGAAAACACTTGCAGTATTGCGAAAAATCTGTTATACTTATGTTTGGTGTTAGTAAACCAAAAATCTGAAATGAGGTAGTAAAAATGAATTTAACAGTATTTGCTGAGCAGCAGGCATCAACTGCCCAGATGCTCATGACATTCCTTCCGCTGGTGCTTATCCTTCTGGTGTTCTATTTTATCATCATCAAGCCCCAGAGAAAGCAGGAAAAAGAAGACGCTAAAATGCGTGATAACCTTGAGATTGGCGATGAGGTTGTTACTAACGGCGGTATCGTTGGTATCATATTCCAGATCAAGGAGGATACAGTTGTTATCGAGACAGGCGGAGACCGCAGCAAGATAAGAGTTAAGAAGTGGGCTATCGCTAAGAACGAGACTGTTCATGACGACTAAAAAATTGCAGACCTTGACAGAGTGTCGAGGTCTGTATTTGTAAACTACGATAATCATTTTTGCAAGGAGGATCAGAATGAAAGAGATAGAAAGACTGAAGCAGTGCCTTGAAGCTGTCAGGGCTAAGACGGATTTTGTACCCGATGTTGCCTTAGTACTGGGCTCGGGACTGGGCGGCTTTGCCGACACCGTAAAGATTGAGGCTATAGTTGACTACAAGGATATACCGAATTTTCCGCACTCAACTGTGCTCGGTCACAAGGGGCGCTTTCTGTTCGGATATGTTGGCGATGTAAAAACTGTCATCATGGACGGCAGAGTTCACTACTACGAGGGCTATCCCACTAAAGACGTTGTGCTCCCTACAAGGCTTATGAAGCTTATGGGTGCAAAGGCGCTGTTTCTGACGAATGCTTCGGGCGGTATTAATAAGGCCTTCTCAGCAGGAGACCTTATGCTCATAACCGATCATATCTCAAACTTTGTTCCGAATCCTCTTATCGGTGAGAACATCGACGAGCTGGGAGTGCGCTTCCCCGATATGAGCCACATCTACGATACGGAGCTCTCCGAAGCAATTGAAAAGAGTGCTGAAAAGATAGGCGCAAAGCTACAAAAGGGAGTATATATACAGCTTACAGGACCTTCCTATGAGAGCCCCGCCGAGATCAGAATGGCTGCCGTCCTCGGCGCTGACGCCGTAGGTATGAGCACTGCTGTTGAAGCTATCGCTGCAAACCACGCAGGCATGAGAGTCTGCGGTGTTTCCTGCATATCAAATCTTGCGGCAGGAATAAGCCCCACTCCCCTCACTCATGCTGAGGTTCAGGAGTGTGCCGATAAGGTCGCACCTGTGTTCAGAGCACTTGTTACAGATAGTATTCAGCGCATTGCTGAGATAATTAATAAATAGACTGGAGAAACATTATGATAAGATTTTTTAACGGCAGAGTCCTGACTGCGGCAGATAAGGTTGAAGAGCTTGAGGTCTGGACTGACAAGGACAAGATATGCTTTGTGGGTATTCCGACCGAGGAGAAGCTTGGAGAGACTGAATTCGAGCGTGAATATGACCTGAACGGCAACCTTCTTATGCCTTCCTTCAAGAATGCACATACTCACTCGGCGATGACCTTCCTGCGCTCCTACGCAGATGACCTTCCTTTGCAGGAGTGGCTTTTTGACCGTGTGTTCCCGATGGAAGCTAAACTCACAGGCGAAAGAATTTACTGGCTGACAAAGCTTGCAATCATGGAATACCTGACAACAGGCTGCACAGCCTCATACGATATGTACTTTAAGCTTGATGACTATGTGAAAGCAAATGTAGAGTGCGGCTTCAGAACCGTAATGTGCGATGCAGTAAGCGGAGCTGCGGAAAGGATAGTCGAGCTTGAGGAACGCTATGACAGGCTCAACAGTATCTCTCCGCTTATAAGCTATCACCTCGGATTCCACGCTGAGTACACTGCAGAGCTTGGTCTTATGGAGGCTATCTCAAAGCTCGCTCATAAGCACAAGACCCACGTTTCAACTCACAATTCCGAGACCGCAAAAGAGGTCAGAGAGTGCGTTGAAAAGTATGGCAAGACCCCGACAGAACTTTTTGACAGCTTAGGGCTTTTCGACTTCGGCGGAACTACCTACCATAATGTACATCTTAGCGACCATGACATTGAGATTTTCAGAGATAAAGGTGTGTGGGCTGTACACTGCCCCGGCTCAAATATGAAGCTTGCAAGCGGTATCGCTCCGATAATGAAGCTCCACAATGCAGGTGTAGGCCTGGCTCTCGGAACTGACGGTCCTGCAAGCAATAACTGCCTTGATATGTTCAGAGAGATGTTCCTGATGACGGGCTTGCAGAAAATACAGCTTAATGACGCATCTGCCTGCCCCGCAGATCTCGTTCTTGACGCTGCTACAAGGGGCGGAGCTCTTGCGATGGGGCTCACTGACTGTGACAGCATAGCTGAGGGCAAGCAGGCTGACCTGATTGTCCTTGACCTGCACAGACCGAATATGCAGCCTCTCAACAATATACCGAAAAACATTGTCTACAGCGGCTCTAAGGAGAATGTAAAGCTCACAATGTGCGCAGGAAAAATTCTCTACGAGAACGGCGAGTTCTTCATAAACGAAGACCCCGAGCTTATCTACAAAAAGGCAAATGAGATAATCAACGAAATGAAATAGGAAAAGCTGCCTTACGGCAGCTTTTTTGCGTTATACCTTGCTCGGACAGTATTTTCTGATTGACAATACCGACATAATGTGGTACAATAAATGTAAGTATAGCATATATTGAGTTTTTTGTATCGGGGGTGTGAGCTTGGGACTAAAAATAGGCAGGTATGAACTGCCTGAATACAGCGTACTGATGTCGGTCTACGATCAGGAGCTGCCCGAAAATCTCAATGAGAGTTTAGAATCCATGCTCATGCAGAGCTATCCGCCCTCGGATTTTGTACTGGTGTGTGACGGAAAGCTTACAAATGAGCTTAATATAATTGCAAAGTCATTTCAGAATGAGTTCAAGACTATTTTCCGAATAATTCAGATAGATGAGAATGTAGGTGTCGGAAAGGCGTATAATATCGGAATTGAAGCCTGTAAATGCGACTACATCGTAAAGATGGATTCCGATGATATTTCTATGCCTAACAGATGCCTGAAGCAGATGGCTCTTTTCGCAATACAGCCCGAGCTTGATATAGTCGGTACTTTTGTAGAGGAATTCAACAATGACACAGACGAGACTGTCTCTGTCAAGAAAGTGCCTATCCTACAGGACGAGATAGTGACTTATGCCAGAAGAAGAAACCCCTTCAACAGGCAGACATTAGCTATCCGAAAGGAAAAGGCAGTAAGTATCGGCGGCTACAGCGATATGAAGCTTTGCGAGGATTATGAGTTTTCGGCAAGAATGCTCCGAAACGGCGCTATCGGACAGAATATCCCTGAGGTGCTGGTGCGCTACCGCATAAATGAAAATACGGTCGATATACGCAAAAGTTGGAAACATACAAAAGCGTTTATCCGTGTGCGCTGGATAATCTTTCGGGCAGGAGATACAAGCTTCCGTGATTTTCTTATCCCCTGCATGACACAGCTTGCTCTGTTCATTCTGCCGAGACGCTTTACAGCGTGGTTCTACAGAAAGTTTTTAAGACACTCGGATCAGAAAAAGCAGGAAAAGAACGAAAACAGCTATCAGTCAGCTAAGAAACCTAAAAAAGCATAACTCCGACAGGAAAAAACTGTCGGAGTTTTTTTCTATTATCAAACCTGACTGTTCAGCATATACTATACTAAAGGTCAACATGGGCGCAGAAAATGCCCTGATCGGTAATGTCGATATAAGCATATGACGCAGGCATAAAATCCCTTGGGTTGCCTGCACTGCCGGGATTAAGAATGTGAATGCCGTCAACATACTCATAATACCTGCAGTGCGTGTGCCCGAAAAGAACTATCTGTGCATTAATACTCTTTGCCTGCTCAAGAAGCTTATCTGTAGTGTACTTCACTGCCCAGCGGTGTCCGTGAGTGAAGAATATCTTCAGCCCTGCGGGGGTCATATAAATATCACTGGACTTCGTAAATGAGCCAAAATCACAGTTGCCGCTTACAGTCAGCACCTTCTGGTCAAGGTAGTGATGCTTAACCTGATCGACCTCACGCTCGCCGTCACCAAGGAAAATGAAAAGGTCAGCATTTCCGTTGCGCCTGAATATTTTTTTCACAGCCGAAAGATTTCCGTGTGTATCGGAAAAAACGATTATCCTCATTTCAGCTCCCCCTTTCGGTCAGCGTGATACATTTCCCAGCATATTAATATATATAATAGCATAAATATTTAGAGATACTATTGAAAAAAGGAGAATTTTTTATGAGCAAAAACAGATCGGGCTCTATAAGCCGTGAACAGGCAGATAAGCTTTTCAATATGACCGCAGGAAAGCTTGGCTCGGACAGCGAGACCCTCAGACGTGAATTCCAAAGCGGCAATTATCAGAGGGCGATGTCCTCACTTTCAAAAAGCGATGCGCAGAAGCTTCAGAAAGCGCTCTCAAACCCTGAGCTGACTGCAAAGGTGCTGAGCTCTCCGCAGGCAAGGGCTATCATGGAGAAGCTTTCAAAGGGCGGAAAGTAAGTTTTCTAATGAAAGGAGCAGGTCAGAATGAATGAGCTTATGGATAAACTGCAAAGTGTCCTCAATGATGAGGAAAGCATGAAGCAGGTCAGAGAACTTGCTGATATGCTCTCGGGCGGAGAAGCAGGAAGCGCCTCTCCTGCAAGCGATGCTCAAAGCTCCTCGGTACCGCCCATTGACCCGATGCTCCTGATGAAAATTCAGGGTATTATGTCGCAGGCATCAAAACCCGACAAGAACATTGACCTGCTTATGGCACTGAGGCCTCTCCTGAAAGACGAAAACAAACAAAAGCTTGACCGTATAGTCAAGCTTTTCAGGCTTGTTTCACTCTACCCTGCCATAAAAGAAAGCGGTATCCTCGGAGGTGATCTGCTTGGCATCCTCTGAGGACTTTTCTGCTATGCAGGAGGAGGCTATCCGCCGTGTCCGTGAAATGCACAGGCGCTCTCAGGATTATGTCGGCGGACAGCCTTCCCGAAGCCCTGACCCGATCTCACAGCTTTTGTCAGGCTTCGGCAAGGGCGGACAGGGTATAGGCTCGCTCGGCATTGATGAAGAAAAGGCACTGATAGCGCTCCTTATCTACATACTGTACAAGCAGGGCGCAGACGTTAAGCTTCTTCTGGCGCTCGGGTATCTGCTCCTCTAGGTGAGAAGCGTTCCCACATAGTAAATAAGCCCATAGATAACACTTGCAAGCGTTCCGTAGAGAATTACAGGGCCGCTGATAATGAATATCTTTGCTCCCACGCCTGTTATAAAGCCCTCTGCCTTGAATTCAAGGGCAGGTGCGCAGACTGAGTTTGCAAAGCCCGTTATCGGGACAAGCGTGCCTGCTCCTGCGTGCTTGGCAAGCTTCGGGTAAATGCCGAGACCTGTAAGCAGTGCGGACAGAAACACAAGTATCACCGAGGCAACTGTCGCACTGTTATCCTCAGTAAGCCCGAAGGCTGAGAACGCATCGAATATCCCCTGTCCCAGTATGCAGATAAGCCCGCCTGAGACAAATGCCTTCGGGACATTTATCCACCATTTTGAACCCTCAGCCGCCGATTTATACAGCTCACTGTACTGACTTCTTGTCATGTTCATTTCCATAAGGTTCACTCCGTATCAGTTTTTCTTTAGTATGCTCGTGGTAAGTGAAATTATGCATATAAAGGCTTTCTTTTGGTTAAAATGTTCATATTTGTTAATCTAGTTTTGTACAATGTAAACGATAACGTTATTTGAAATTTGTTAAAATAGTATCTTGAAAAAGGGGTAAAAATTATGTATTATATTAAATAGAGATTTTATATCTTCAATTGGGAAAAATTTAGGAGGTTATTACAATGACAATCAAAAAGATTGCTGCTGCACTTTGTGCAATGGCTATGACAACTGCAATGTTCACTGCCTGCGGAGATTCTGATTCCTCTTCCAAGAGCGATACTTCTTCCAAGAAGGCTGAGACAACAACCACCACTACTGCTGCTGAGGAAACTCCTGCTGCAAGTGAGGCTGAGAGTGGAGACGCTTCTGAGGCTGCTGCTGCACCTTCAAGCGATGAGCCTTACATTGATGAGGTAACAGGACTTGAGTGCCAGATTCCTGACCCGAACTACACTCCTGTAACTGAGTTCAAAGGTCATGATGCATTCCTGATGTTCGCTGACTACAACTGGATGTGGTCAAACTTCGGCGGACAGGGCTATGACGAGGCTGACAGAGGCGACGGTGCTTTCGGTGTTGACGCTGACGTAACAGGCGACGGTGAGTACACTGTAGCAATTACTGCTGATTCTATCGGCGCTAAAGATGCTGTAATGGGCAATCCTAACCCACAGATCGTTCTTGACGGTGATTATGTGCTTCCTGCACAGGGCGCAGTTGTATTCTGCATAGATATTACAGGTATCTGCGACGGTACACTTACTTGGGACAATCAGGAAACCAAGAAGAACAAGCTCAAGGAAGATGATACAAACCTTGCTACAAGCGTAAGCTCAAAGGGTAAGTACACAGGTCAGGAGCTCAAGGTAGAGCTTACCTCTATCAAGATCGACGGCGAGGAGTTCCCGTTTGATGCTTCCAAGATCAAGTACGGTAACATCGAGGACGATAACAACAAGTACAGAATTGAGATCTACAACGATTACGGCGATACTGCAAAGGATCCCGGAATTGACAAGGATGCTCTGATGTTCGCAAAGAGCCTTGAGTGTACATTCACTATCGAAGGAATGGATAAGGAAGGTTAATAGCCTTACAAATAATCAAAGCCCGAAAGCGTAAACTTTCGGGCTTTTTCATATCTGCTCAGGCATATTGCCGATAATAAGCTGACAAAAAAGCCCCCGAATAAATTCGGGGGCTTCTGCTATAGTACAGGGCTTTGCCTGACTTAGTTCGCAAGACCTGATCTTTCGACACCTTCGATGAAGTACCGTTGTAAGAATACATACATGACAAGTATCGGTGTAATCGAAAGCAAACAACCTGCTTCAAGCCAAACGATGATCTGTCGGACAGATACTTGCTGACCGTCGAACAGCGTCTGAGAAAGGTTTGTATTCAGGTTTTTCAGCATCAGCGCTACAGTATCGTTCTTGGTGAAGAATGACGAGGAAACATAATAGTCGTTCCAGTACCATACTATCGAGAACAGGAATACTGTAAGGAATGATGACTTAGCATTCGGACACATAATCTTTACGAAGGTGTAAAGAGGACTGCATCCGTCAAGGTATGCCGCATCTTCAAGTTCCTTAGGCAATCCTCTGAAGAACTGACGGAAGATGAAGATGAACAGACCTGCACGCAGACCGTTTGCAAACAGCGCAGGCAGATACATTGTCCAGCCTGAGTTGATAAGCGAGGTCTCTCCGCCTGTGAGAAGCTTAGCAAGCCACTGCGGCTTGAAGTAAGCGTACTGCAGGTACAGAGGAATAGTTGTGATCTGCGGAGGAACGATAATCTGGAGAACAACGATTGCAAAAAGTATTGCCTTACCCTTGAACTTGAATCTTGCGAAGCCGTAGCCTGTTATCGAGCAGGTAATGACCTGAAGGACAGAAGCCACAAGGTTCAGGATAACTGTATTAACAACCGTCTTGTCGAAGTTCATAACTTCCCAGACATCGTTGATGTTCTGCATCGTGAAGCTCTTAGGCAGCCAAACAACCGAAGGGTCGTTCATCTGCTCGTTCGGTCTGAACGCTGTAGAGAGCATGAAGATGAGAGGATAAAGAATTACAAAGCAGAGTCCGAAAAGGATAAGGAATCTGAAGAAGGGCCATACAGCACCGATCCACTTCCTACGCCTGTTATAGGCTATCTGTTCGGGAGTAAGGAATTTTTCAAGCCCGACCTCTTTCATGTGCTTGTAACGGGCTTTCTGGGCAGCCTTGCGTTCTTTTTCAAACTGTTTTTCTTCTTTTTTAGTTGCCACTTAAATCCCCCCTTACTCTACTTCATAGTATACGAACTTATTAATGAAGGCTACTACTATTGCAAGGAATACTGCAACGATTGCGAAGTATGCCCACGCCATTGCCGCTGAGTAACCGTGCTCCCAGTTGCTTGCCTTATTAAGTACGATCGACATTACGCTGTTCTGAGGATCAACGAAGGAGTCTACAATTGTGTAAACTACGCTTGCGAGGATCATCGGGCTGATGTAAGGAATTGTGACCTTCCAGAAGAACTCCCAAGCTGTTGCACCCTCGATCTGTGCGGCCTCCTTAGCGGAGAGAGGTATTCCTTGCAGAGCCGATAGGATCAGCAGGATCTGGATACCTGAGTTCCATACAAGGTCAAAGATGTCGGTAATCAGCGTATTGAGTGTTTCTGTCAGTGTGTCACTTATGTTATACACTCCAAGGAAGTTCAGAAGCTGGTCAACAAGGTTTGCTTCAAACATTGTGCTGAACTGCTCTGCACCGCCCGAGAAGCCGCCCTGGTCCATGTTACCGTTGATGATGTCGATAACAGGTCCTGTAGCGATGATAACGGGGAGGAAGAATACTGCTCTTGCAAAGGTTCTTCCTTTGAATTTCTGGTTCAGGATTACTGCGATGAATATCGCAAAGATAAGTATCAGAGGAGTTCTGAGAGCTGTGTTCTGGAGCATCTCAACAAGCGCCTTTGAGTAATCCTGGTCTTTTCTGAATGCGTTTCTGTAGTTTTTCAGACCGATCCATTCCATTTTCATACCGCCCTGATTAACCTCGGTCTTATTGAACGAGTAAATCAGAGACTCAATGAAAGGAAGAATGAAGAAGTAGATCGTTCCAAGTGCCCAGATAGCAATGAAGCCGTAGCCGTAAAGACCTTTTCTTTTCTCATAGGAAAGTCTGTGCTTCTTTTCGGGCTTAGCAGGAGCTGCCTGAGCAGACTCGACCGCCTCTTCAACAGTCTCTTCTGCAGCCTCAACCTCGGGAGCAGCCTCTTCTGTGACTGCCTCCTCGGTCTTCTCTTCAACCGCCTCTTCGGCTGCGTTGAGTTCGGTATTAACGTCCTCCGCATCTAACGGAGTGTTCATGATGTCTTCACTCATTCTGTAATACCTCCTTCAACACAATCTACAAGCGGAATAATCTTTCCGTCTACCTCAGCCTGACTGAGCTTTGTATCCACCTTGATAACCACATCAGAAGCGCCGTCCTTGGTGTAGGTTGTTGTGAATACGGTTCCGTCCTCGTTTCTTTCGTAGCTCTTGATCGTGTAATCAGAAACTCCTGCGAGGATCTCCTGTGCAGCCTTATACTGCTTAGCTGCCATATCTGTCCAGCCCTCATAATGAGTGTAATACAGGTTGTCATAATCTGTATCCTGGAGAGTGTCTGCATCAACGTAGGTCAGATCGTAATGTATCTGCGAGCCCGATGCCAGTGAGAGGTAGAATACCTCATCGGTGTTAGAGCTCTTGTTTACAGGGGTCGATGCATAATCAAGGTAGCCGTGAATTACCATCTGATAGAATGGTATGTCATAATCAGTTACATTAAAGCTGCTCGAGTAAACAGGGATATTTGAAACCTTGTTTACATAAGGCAGGATATAAGCATTTGCGCCTGACGCAAAGACTGTCTTTTCCTGACCCTTTGCCTTCTCATAGCCGTCTGTCAATGTCTTCATTGTCTTTGATCTCGAAGACGAATCGCTGTTCGAGAAGTCAGAAACAAGCCTTGACGAATAGTAGCCGAAGCCTACAGCGTCGATCTTCTCATCAGCGTAGCTGTCGAGCATTTCCTGGAACACTGTAGAGTATTTGTTCGGGGTAAGCAGTGCAGGAGCAACTCCCTTTTCTGCAACGCCGAATGCAGGGCTGTAAGACGTCTGTCTTGAGTAAGCGTTTGAAACTCTGATAGCTGTGCTTGTGAGGGTCATATAGCCCCATGAGCTTGAAGCCATCGTGAAGTTATTCATTGAAGGAATGATCTCGATCTGCTCATCAAGTCCGAGGAGGTCCTTGAAGTCGCCGCTTCCGCCGAGTGTGCCCGAAGCATCTGCGTCGGTAGATATTTTCTGCTTGATCGAATCATTTGTCCAGTCATTGTAGTTGACTGTCATGGAAGAAACTCCGTCGTCCTTAAAGCCGTTAAGGATCTCCTTAGCCTGATTGAAGCCCGTGATCTCGGTTTTGAGGTTGAACGGGATACCAAGAATTGAAGTATCCTTCATTACGCCGCCGTAGAAGTCGATATACAGGTCATTGTTATTGGCTGTAGCCTTCTTCTCCAGACCCTTTTCATTGATGAGGTAGTTTCTGTAGACCTCAGCACAATCAGCGTAGTTAATATCGCCGCTTGAGCTGTCGATCGGATAGTAGCGAACGCCGAACCTGTCGGTCTTGATGTCGCCCTTCTCAAATACGGTCAGTCTTGTGGAGCTGTCACCACTCATGAAGAAGGTATCTGTGCTCTTGACCTCGAACTCGAAGTAGCAGTTGTTATATGCCTGCTTCTGCTGTCCGCAGACCTGAGCGTGAGCGTACACGTTAGCGTCACCGTCGGAAGCCACCATAACGACTCCCTTATTTCCGGAAACTGTAGCCATTACAGGGAGATATGCCTGCTGAGTTACACGGGGAGCTGTCAGCGGAACTGCTGTATAGTCTCTTCCGTAAACCTGCTGGGAATAATCCTGATAATTGCCTTTTCCGTTATTGTAGTTGATTACAGCGCCTGTACCGTCAGGAACTATCATATAGCCCTCAGCGGTAGACTCTGCTGCTGCAAAGTACGGCATGATCTGAAGCTTGGTAAGGATATGTCCGTCAAGTGAGGACTTGTTTACCTCTTCGATTTCGTCCTTGTCAACGTAAGCATAGAGATAATCATCACCAAGCTCGTAGTTGATCTTATAGAGGATATCGTACTTATTCTTTGAATTCTTGATTCTGTACTTGACAGTCTCAACAATCTTATCGCCCTTAACGTCCCACTTAACAGTACACTTGTTAGTGTATGTAACCGAGGACTCACCACGGTTTGTCTCACCGATGTCTCCTGTCTTGAAGCCCGAGGTCGAAGCTACCTGCTTACGCTGTGCGGAAGCCATATCTCTACCCTTATCGGCATCAAGGATAGTTGTATCGGTCTCAACATTGATAGGTGATGACCACCATACCGAACCCGAATCCTTTACCTTAACGGCAAGTCTTTCGTTCTTCTCATCGAGATAGACCTCAAGCTTGTCATTTGAGAGAGCCTTCTCGGCCATTGCGAGAGCCTCATCATCGGTAATAGGCTGAGCCTCTTCCTCTTCTTCCTCAGCTTTATCCTCAGCTTCTTCAGCCTCTTCACCGTCAGCTGCGGAATCGGTCTCCTCAGCGGCGGAGTCATCGGTCTCGGAAGCCTCTGCGGAATCAGCTGCGGATTCATCAGCGGCTGCTGAATCATCGGCTGCGGCGGAGTCTTCTGTCTCTGCGGCAGAATCAGTGCTCTCAGCAGCGGTATCGGCAGCTGAGCTTGAAACATCATCAGATGTTGACGAAACAGCCATAGAGCCGAGCGGCATGAGCATTGTCAGACAAAGGGCAAATACCATTGCTTTCTTGTAATTTTTCTGCATTCTTTACACCACCCTTTCTCCTAGCCTCTGATTCTGTACGCGATCTCGGTATAGATCGAGTAGCCGAATACATAGACCTGCTGGAAGAGCGAGAGGAGCAGGATCGCAAGGAACAGAATAAGCAGCATTGCGATCAGCGTACCCACTATCGAAGCAAGGGTCTTTCCGAATGAATACTGGTGAGCAGCTCTCATAGCCTGAATCATCAGGATCACGGACCAGCCCAGACCAAGGTAAGAAATTGCAGTGATCCAGATGGACTCTTCCTGAACGAGAACGTTCGAGAAGATAACTGCGATAAATGTGCAAACTATGTAGGGAACGAGCGAATACGCAGAGTAGATAAGGATTCTCTTGAGAGTACCCTCACCGTCAAGGAGCGTACAAATTGCCCAGTTTCCTATAACCCATGTAAAGAAGTATACTACCGACTGAACGAGCAGAGGTACTATATTAAACACCTTTACATAGTTGTCATTGAACTGGAAGCCTGTCAGCTGTCTGTCAACTACCATAGCGACGAACAGCAGGAAGACTATTGTGAATGCTATCTTCAAAGAGCCCTGCTTTTTCCAGCGGAGATCCTCGAAGCCCTCTACAGGGTGGAAGACACAATGCTTGAGCCAGCCAATCGGCGAAAATTCATACATACTAGTCTCCCCCCTTTATAATAGTTCTCAGGAATTTCCGAACGCCGTGGCGTCTCAGAATGTTAAATGCGATCAGAACAACTATCAGACCGATAATAATTATCATTATAACGGTGAAGTGCTTTCTGAGGAATTCCTCTCTTGCATACTTGAAAGCCTTGTCATAATCGTCCTGGTCATACGAGGTCTTGAAATAATCAAGAGCCTTGCTGTACTCACCCTCAGTAAGAGCAGCCTTGCCGAGACCTGTATATGCGAGTGCATATCCGCCGTCTCTCTTGACTACCTCTTCCCACTCGGGCTTAGCGTCAACGTAGCGGCCCTCATCGTAAAGAGCGACTGCCGAATGAACGTAGTGACCAAAGGTGGTCTCTGTATAAATCGTGATGTCGTTCTTTGAGCCGTCAAGAATGAAGATCTCATTTCCTACAGCCTCGATAGCGTTCGGGCTGGTGAAGCTTCCCTCCTGGTCGGAGGTTGAGTTCTTCGTTCCGAAGATACAAAGCAGGTTACAGAGCTTGTCATACTGGAACACACGGCCGTTCTCGAAGTCGAGAATGTTTATTGTGCCGTTGTCCGAAACAACTATATCAGTAAGTCTGCACTTGTAGCTCTTATTTGATGTGGAATCGTACTCGGTTGTAAGATCACCGAACTTATACTCATCGCCGACCGAGTTATCCCAGATATTATATCCTGCAGGATTAAGCTTCTTAACGGCGTCTGTCTGAGCGTTAGCCGCCTCAGTAACCGTATAAACGAAGCCGTCATCGTCGATGTCGAAGTTTGCATACTCAACAGGAACATTTCTCTTCATTCCCTGGATCTGCTCATTCGATGCGATCTTTCTCCAGAGCTGCTGAGCGATAACGGCTGCCGTTACCTCAACTCGGTTTGCACCGTAGAAGCCCTGGAACTCGCCTGCGGCATTGAACTGAACCGCACCCGAGGTTATCGACTTACAAACGCAGTAAACATTCTCTGCCGCATCTGCAAGTATCTTTGACGGATTGAATACCTTGGAGTCATAAAGCTTTGTTTCCGGCTTTAAGTACTCCTGAACGAGCTCAAGCTCGGTGTCGGATTTTACCGTACACTTAACAGCTCTTGAATTGTCGGCATCTGCGATATAAACGAACAGAGTACCGTCGAAAATACTTTCTTTAACGTAGATACCCGAAGGTCCGTCGAAGGCGGAAACGCCGTCATCTCTGACAGCTATCTCCGAATCACCGATAACTCCCTCAAAGCAGCCTGTAATTTTAAGGTCCTTGGAGAGCCTCAGGATCCTGTCGTTTCCTGTGTCGCACACCCAGAAGGTATCATTATCGTGGTCATAGAACAGATCCTTTGCATCTTTCAGAGTTGCAGGAGCCTCCTCACTTATGAAGAGCTTATCTGAAGGATCGGACAGTCTGTCAAGACCCATATCCGCACCTGTTACAGCAACGTCTACACGATAGGCACTTTGCGAAGGTATCGCTGCCTCCCAATAGTCGTAGTTGTAAGCGGTGTACGGTTCATCAGCGAAGGCGGCGGTCGTCATGGTGAGAGCCATAGCGGCTGCCAGAGCCGATGTTACTATTCTTTTGATAGAATTTTTATAACTCAACACTACTTATCACCTGTTTCCTTTTCAATTTAAGTTAGTCATTAATCCTTCATACCTGAGTTAGCCATTGTCTCCATGACATTACCCTGAGCAATAAGGAATACAACGAGTGGTGGTATCAGAAGTACCACAGCCGCTGCGAAGGTTACACCCTGACGGGCAAGACCTGCAAGCGTGATCTGCTGTACTACTGTAGGTAGTGTTTTGAGCTCCTCAGAGTAGATAAGAGCTCCGCCCTGAATGTTCCAAGCGCCCTGGAAAGCGAAGATGATAAGTGTCATCAGCGCAGGCTTGGAGTTCGGAACAACGATCTGCCAGCATATTCTGAACAGTCCTGCTCCGTCAACCTTTGCGGCCTCGACCATTGAATCGTGGATTGTAGTCATGCTCTGACGCATGAGGTACAGACCCATTGCAGTCGAAACGCTCGGGAGGATAAGTGCCCAGTAAGTATCGATCATGTGGAGCTTCGACATAATAAGGAAGGACATGATCCATGTTGCGTTCGAGGAGAACAGCAGGGCGATTACTATGATCTGGTTGATTATCTTACTGCCGGGGAATTTGCACTTTGAAAGAACAAATGCGGCACAGCAGCAAACGAAAAGGTTTGCAGCGCAGATAACGATTGTAATGAATACGCTGTTAAAGATGTATCTGGAGAGAGGCACCTGCCATGAGCTTGCAGCGACCTTGAACATATCCGAGAAGTTATTGGTTGTCGGGTTCAGGACGTAGAGCTTTGGCGGGAACACAAACAGCTCCTCAACAGGCTTCATCGACTGTATAACCGAGTAATACAGAGGGAATACCATGAACAATCCAAGCAGACAGAGGAAGACGAATATCGCAATATCTCCGCCCAGCGAGCCGTTGACTCTCTTCTTCTTTTCGCTGACCTTCAGCTTTTCGATCGACTGCTGCTTTTTTCTTCTTTTTCTTGCCATTTATGTCTCCCCCCTTCTAATCAAGATATTTGCCCAGCAGCCAGTTGATGGCCTTGTTTGCCAAGAGCATCGCGGCGAACAGAACGAAGCATATTGCAGACGCATAACCCATCTCATATCTGATGGAGCCGTAGTCTGTAGCGTGGTTCATGATCGTGTGGGCTGCGTAGTCTGTGGAAGGAAGACCTACAAGGTTCTGACCTACCATACCTACTGTGAATGACGAGGAAATCTGGATAACAGCTGCGAACAGAAGCTGAGGACCCATTGAAGGAATGGTAATCATAAAGAGCTCCTGCCATCTGTTCTTGATACCCTCGATAGCGCCTGCCTCGTACATCGACTTGTCGATATTCTGGAAGCCTGCTCTGATAGCAAGGAAGCCTGCACCCATCGACATCCAGAGCTGAACGATGATAACTACCGTAAGAATGTAGTTCGTATCAGTCAGCCACTGAGCAGGTGAGTTCAGTATTCCGAGATCCATAAGGATCGCATTGAGGTAACCGTAGGAGTCACCCGACAGGATAAGCTGCCAGGTAACGTATACGGAGGTCGTCATAGACGGTGCATAGTAAACGAATGTGAAGAATGTTTTCCAGAAGTTGCTCATCTCGTTTATCAGCCACGCAATAAGGAAGCTGAGCACATAAGAGAACGGGCCTGTAAAAATCGCAAAGATAAGAGTATTTCTTACAGCGATCAGGAAAACGTCATCGTTTAAGAACAGAGTATAGAAATTTGAAAGACCTACAAATTTCGGGGTTTCGATCATATTGAAATTTGTAAATCCGATCGGGAGCGACATTACAACGGGCGCTACCGTGAATATCAGGAAGAAGAGCATAAAGGGAAGAAGCATTACGTAGCAAGCCTTATTGGTCTTCATCATGTGCCAGGTATATTTCCATTTACCCTGCCTAATCATCGGCTGATCATTATTGGCCATAAATCACTACTCCCCTTTCTTTAGTCTTTCTTGTACAGGTCAAGGTCTTCAAGCTTACGAGTGATCTCGTCGTTGATGTCCTTATTGTACCAGAACAGAGTGTCTCTTGCATTCTCGTACTTGTTTACAACAGTTCTGAATGCGTTCATGATATTTCTTGTTACACCGTAGGAAGCAGGAATGATAGGTATTTCTACCTGTGACTCGAGCTGATCGTAGAGGCTCTGTACCTCAGATGTTGTCCATGAGAGCTGTGAGAGAGCCTCAACGTTTGCTGTATCGAAACGTCCCATAGTTCCGAGGATAGACTCGATGTTATTTCCGTACTTGACCTGTGTTTCTGTAGATGTGAACCACTTGATAAAGTCCCAAGCGCCCTGCTGGTCGGGAGCCTTTGTAAAGATGATAGCGCCCGAGCCGTTGGAGTTAGCCGCATGGTTTATAGTTCCGTCAGCCTGCTTTGTTCCGGGAACGGGCTGGAAGCCCCAGCAGCCCTTGATCTCAGGTGCTGCGACTGAAAGCTGGTTGAAGAAGGTGTAGTTCTGGATAACTACAGGCATATCTCCCATTCTGAAACGTGAGAATGCATCGTATGTCTGCTGGAAGCTGTATGTAGTATAGAACTTAGTCCATGTATCAAAAGCATCGATAGCTTCCTGAGAATCGAATGTTGTAGCAGTCTGCTCATCATTGTAGTAATTAAGTCCCTGCTGAAGCAGAAGCATTGCAAATGTGTTTCCGGGCTCTGTGATAGCGGATACATAGGTTGTACCGCCGACACTTGCCATTGCAGGAAGGATAAGTCCGACCTCAAGGTAGTTTCTCTGGAGAGTCGGCAGACAGTTGAGGAGTCCGTCCCAAGTAGCCAGGTCTGTTGCAGGGTCGATGTCATACTCTTCAAGCACGTCTGAACGATAGAACAGCATCGGGAATGTCTGGCTGACAGGCAGACCGTAAACGCCGTCATTATACTCATAAAGAACTGTTGCGTCCTTAGCAAACCTTGTAGTTACCTCTTCGTAGTCATCGAAGGTCTTAAGGTCTGTAAGCACTCCTCTTGCGGCAAGCTGAATCGGGAAGTCACCGCCCATGAACAGTGCAAGGTCAGGACCCTTGCCTGCGAAGGTAGCCTCAACGATACCGCCCTGAACGAGCTTCAGGTTAATCTGAGTATCGTAGTTCGGATTAAAGTCACTGGTAATGAGCTGCTGAACTGCCTCTGCATTATCACGGCCGAGGGAAACCCAGCACTCCATTGACTCTCCGCCGTCATCGTCGGAAATGGAGTTGTAATCCTCCCAGAACGAACCCATGAATGCCTGGAAGCCGTAGCTCAGTGAGCCGAAGAACGAAGAATCAGCAGATGTGAAATCCTTGTCCTTGGTAGCAACCTCGATCATATCGACCTCAAGGGGCTGCTCACGGTACTGGTTAATAAAGGTTGAAAGCGCTGTAACGTTATCCTTGATCTGCGACATCATTTCAGGGATAAGGTCAGGCTTCTTAATGCACTTATCAAGAACGATAGCCATTTTCTCAAGAGTTTCGGCTTCCGTTCCGCCCGAGCCCGACAGATCCTCGATCTGCTTCTTCTGGTCTCTGAGCTGGCTTGCATAGTCCTTAAAATCAGGAATGATAGAAGGAATAGCCTGGTCTATCATATAGTTGTTATACTCATCAGGGTCAGGACCTGTGATCTGACGGATCTGACGGTAGTAGCTGTTGATAGCATAAACAGTCTCATCGAGACGGCCCATGATCTCACCGATCTCACCGGGAACAGCCTCAAGCGAGATGTAGTTTGTTCCTGCCTTGAGCTCGAAGTACATTGTATCTCCGTCCTCAGACTCAGGAACAGTTACCTGCCAATCAGTATCGTAGTAGAACTTGATCTGATCGGCCTCCTTGCAGGGCACCTCACCGTTGATGAGGAGACGTCTGTTGGAGTACATACCTCTCATCTGATCCTGTCTCGCTCTGATACCGAGCTTGTAGAAGCCTGCTTCCTTGACATCAACTATCCATGTAACGGTCTGGGTGGACTGTGTCCAGCTTCCCGAACCAATGGTGTTGTATCTTGTCTTGGTAGGGCTCGAGCCGTTCACGCATGATGTGATGTAGGAGCTCTTATCGGCAGTAGGATAAAGTGTTCTCGCTGATTTATAGTCCGCAGTCTCTCCTTCAAGAGTTATCAGCTGTCCGCTGGCCATGGAAAGCTGACTGTCATCAGGAGCAGAATAAGGCTCGGGAGTCTTGTACTGATAGAGAGTGAAGTACTCTACAGCAAACTCGGCCTTCTCGGAATCAAAGGTGAAGGTATGGTCACCCTTCTCAAGATAGAACTCAAGAGGCTCATTATAAAGACCGTCTATATCCTCAAACGGAGTTTCCTGCCAGCACGGCTGAGAAATCTGTCCCGGACGGATATCGTTCTGTCTCGAATCCTGTTTAATGTCTGATTCATTCACCCATCTCTTCGGAAGAGTAATTCTTCCTGCTGTAGAATAGGGTGTCTCACCGTCGATTTCGAGCGCAAACTCAACATCGTTAGTGTTGCTGTCAAGAGCATAATAGCTCATCTTGATGTTATACACGCCGGTCTCGGGAACGTTCACCTTATATGAAACTGAACCCTCCTGATTGGCCCACTGCATTACATCGCTTTTTCCGTCAACTGTTGTTACCGAAATATCGGCATCAACGACAGAAGTCGGATCATAATCCTTACCCATGACCTGAACTTCCTTATCAGGTCTGGCCTCATCGGCATACTTGTCTACATAATTGGTGTAGGAAGTCTGTCTCAGAGAATCGGTACCGGTAGTTCTTGTCGCCGAACTATCCGAATTTGACGCATTATCGTCTGCCGCAAAAGCGCCTATGCCGCACGAGCAGCACAGAGCCAGCGCAAGGGCCGAGCTTATAACACGTCTGAACCTTGTGTCCTTCACTTGTGAATCCACCTTTCTCATAATGATCATTTTGCGAGAATCACACCTACTTATATATTATACATTATAAATAGTATATAGATCCCAATATTAAACCCTCACGGGTATTAACCCTCCTCAGCCCGACCTGAAGATCACAACTCTGTCATTTTCTTCATCGAGCTCGGCTTTGATCTTATCTCCGCCCTTTATTCCGAGCTTCTCCAGAAACTCCTTCGGGAGCTGTACTCTTCCCGAACGGTCAAGCACCAGCAGCTCCTCATGTACAGGCTCCTCCTGCTCCTCCTCGACGAGAACTATATCTCCCATTTCGTTAAGCTCTTCAACATAGGAGCGTTTTCTCACTATCTCGGAGCTTGTTCGCCCGTCTCTTATAGCCACGACCCTGTCGATATGATTTGCGAGCTTAACATCGTGCGTAACGATGACCACTGTCACGCCGTCGCTTCTGTTCAGCTCCTTAAAAATATCGAGGATCATATTCGATGTCTTCGTATCAACCGAGCCCGTAGGCTCATCAGCCAGCAGCAGTCTCGGGTTATTCGCCATAGCGATCGCTATCGCAACCCTTTGCTGTTCACCTCCCGACATCTGGTCAAGCCTTGAATTCTTTCTGTTCAGAAGCCCCACTCTGTCAAGAAGCTCCAGCGCTTTCTGCCGTTTTTTGTGAGCCCCGTTCAGAAGCATCGGCAGCTCAACATTCTGCACTGCCGTAAGATACGGCACAAGATTTCTCGCATTATTCTGCCAGACAAACCCGACAGTCCTGCGTTTATACTCCATATAATCCCTGTCAGTGAACTTGAGAAGATTCTTCCCGTCTACATAAAGGCTTCCTGCCGAGGGCTTATCCAGTCCTCCGAGCATATTCAGAAGCGTTGATTTTCCGCTTCCCGAATTACCCACGATAGCCATAAGCTCGCCTTTTTTTACATCAAGGTCAAGTCCCTGAAGGGCAACTACCTCAACATCGGCGGTCTTATAAATTTTTACGAGATTTTCACATCGGATCATATATTCATCATTTTCAGCGGTTACAATAGTATCAACGGTATCACTCAACTATCTCACCGTCCTCAAGCGTATAGACCCTGTCAGCAATATCCATCATACTCGGGTCATGCGTTGTCATAACAATGGTCATGCCCTCGTTTGCGACCAGCTCCTTAAAAAGCTTCACTATATGCAGAGCCGTGTTCGTATCAAGCTCAGCCGTAGGCTCATCGGCGAAAACTATCTTCGGCCTGTGAGCTATAGCCCTTGCTATTGCCACTCTCTGCTGTTCTCCTCCCGACATCTCGGAAGGCCTGTGTACAGCCCTTTTTTCAAGCCCCACATTCCTGAGACAGTCCTTTGTCCTCTTATCTCTCTGAGCATAGGGGAACTTCGCAAGCCTCAGCCCGAACTCAACATTCTCATAGGCGGTCATACCCGACATCAGCGCCACAGACTGAAACACAAACGCCATCTCATAGCGCCTTATGTTGTCCCTCGCCCTTTCGGAAAGCTTGGTTATATCCCTATCCCCGAAGAACACATTTCCCCTCGTCGGCTTATCCAGCGCACCGAGGATATTTATTAGGGTGGTCTTTCCGCTTCCCGAGCGCCCTCTGAGAATAGTAAGCTTTCCCTGCTCTATTTCTATATTGATATTTTTCAAAGCAGAGACTATGCTTCCGTCACCGATCTTGAAATCACGGTTTACGCCTCTGGTAGACAGTATAACACTCATAGGCCGACCTCTCAGGGTATGCTTCGCTGTTGATTTGTGCAAAATTCACATTGGTTTTTCCGAGCTGTTCCGCCTGGGCTTTTATGTACAAAATGCTCAAAAAGAAACTTATCGGTCTGAACAATAGTCACAATAATTCATAAAAAATGTACATAAGGGGTCATTATGCTAATCTTAATTATATCAATTTACTGATAATTTGTCAAGGTTAGTTAATCGTTTACGAAAGCCCTTTTTTCGGCATAGTTTCCAATTTCGGCATTTTTAACAAAACTCAACTTTCGCTTTTGTACACATGAACGAATCGTTAAAACAATACTTTTTTATAGTTTCATATATTCGTCAAAAAAGCTATCAATTAACAAATTATTTACTATGCTGAAGAGCTTTCACAAACTATCATTAAAGAAACATTTTCGTTCCGATAACGAACGTATAAAAAACATTAAAAATTGTCAGAACTATCATTTAATTATCACATTGCGGGATATAATAAAATATAGTCAAACAAGACAGGAACAAGCAGGCAGACAGCCTGAACAGCTCCGTCTTTTACATATTCAGGAGGCTTTTTTATGAACGACTACAGAAACGATTTCAACTACAACAGACAGACAGACACAGATCAGAACCGCTATTCATATGATTCTAATCAGTCGGCTTACGACCGGCAGTACGGCTCCTACACACAGAACACCAGAAGCGAATACAGCTACCAGCCCAAGAAGAAGAGCACCGCAGGCAAGAAGATACTGACAGGTATCATTGCATTGCTGAGCGTGGGCGCTATCGCTACTACATCTATTGTCGGATATACACTTATTACCGGCGACAGAGTTATCTCATCAACTGACTCACAGAGCGAGAGCTCCAAAAAGAGCGAGGCAGTTTCCGCAAAGGCTAAGTCCTCGGTAGACAGAACAAATCTCCCGACTATTCAGCAGCTCTCCACTCCGAGCGACGCACTTACTATCCCTGAGATAGTTGACAAGGTATCTCCTTCAGTTGTCGGTATTTCATGCGTTCTTCAGAACGGAATGGCTACAGGCTCGGGCATTATAATGAGCGAAGACGGCTACATTCTGACTAATGCTCATGTTGTTAAAGACGCACAGGAGATAAGCGTAGTACTTCCGGCCAACTATTCAAACTCTGATGAGACCTCGGATTCGGGCACTTCAAAGAGCTCTGACTCCAACGAGGATAACCTCACCTATACAGCAGAGCTTGTAGGCGCTGACAACCAGACCGATATAGCAGTGCTGAAAATTAAGGCAGAGGGACTTACAGCCGCTGAGTTCGGAACATCTGCCGACCTTCAGATCGGTGAAGCTGCTATCGTTATCGGAAACCCTGTAAGCCTTAGCCTTGCAAACTCCGTAACAGCAGGTATTATTTCAGCCACAGACAGAACCCTCACAATTGAGGACAGAACAATAAACTATATCCAGACAGATGCCGCTATCAACGGCGGTAACTCAGGCGGACCGCTTATCAATGCATACGGTCAGGTAATAGGAATAGCTTCGGCAAGAGTGGACGCATCTGTTGCTGACAGCCTTTGCTTCGCTATCCCGATAGATGATGCTCTTCCGATAGTTGATGACCTGATGAAGAACGGCTACGTTACAGGCAGACCGAGCCTTGGTGTAACAGGAACCAATGTATCGAGCGCTTACGCTTCATACTATGGAATACCTCAGGGCTTCCTTGTAAAGGGTGTAACAGAAGGCGGCGGAGCTGAAGCCGCAGGCATTCAGGAGAATGATATTATCATCGGTATAAATGATGAGTTCATCACAAACCTGAGCGAGCTCAACGAGATAAAGAACCAGTTCAAAGTAGGCGATACTGTAAACCTCACAATTTACAGAAACGGCAAGAAGATCAGCGTAGACGTTGTTCTCGGTGAATCCACTGCTGAGTCTGTAACACAGGAAAACCAGAACGAGGAACAGCAGCAGCAGAACTACAACAACTATTATGATTACTACGGCGGAGACGACGATCTGAGAGAGTACTTCGGCGGCTACGGACTGGGCTTCTGATACTCAGATAAATAAGCTGTTTTCATATTTTCATATTCTATACTTCCGACAGGAGCCGTTCAGCAAGTGAACGGCTCCTGTTATTTCAGGCATTGACAAAGAGAGCGAAAAGGTGTATTATTAAAGCACTACTATCGGAAAAGGTGAAACAATGGCAAAAGTATGCAAATCCTGCGGCGAGATGTACAGCGGCAAGTACTGCGACAAATGCGGTTACGGAAATCCTGCGCTGAAAAACTCCAAAGCTGCACAGAAATATAAAAAAGCCACCAAGCCCGAGCGCTTTCGCTCGGAGGAGGATAAGGCAGTTTACGCAAAGTGGGAAAAGGAGCGCCGTGAGGCAAGACAGAAAAACCGAAACTATGACAAGAATGCCGGTGTAAAAACACTTATTATAGTAGCTGTTGTGTTCGTGGTTGTGGTGCTGGCAGTGCTTTGGAAAAGCGGCATCATTTTCAAAAGCGATAAGCGTGATGTGGTAAAGCAGTATTTCAGCTCCATTCAGAACAGCGACTTCGACAAGTTCATTGACTGCTTCCCCTCTGATATGAAGGACGAGTACGAACAGCAGAGAAAAGACGGCGGATATTCCAAAGAGCAGGTAATGAAGGAAGTGCTCTACTCTCACTTTATCGAGCAGTACGGTGAGGGGTACACCATAAGCGTTGAATTCGGCAAGGAAACAAAGCTTGACAAAGACGATTATGACCTCAGTGAGTACAAAAAGTCCTACGGCAAGGCTCCGAGCATAAGCGAAGCTTACGAGCTGGTGGTGAATGTTACATTCAGGGGCTCTAAGGACACTCAGGACGCTAAACTATATGTTTACGTCGGAAAGGTAGGCAGAAGCTGGAAGATCTTCGGTATGACCGAGGACAGCGGAATGCTCCTTGACAGCAGAACAGACGATGAATAAGAAAGCTCCCCGGATATCGGGGAGCTTTTTCGTTATGCCTTAGCTTTTTTCTTTTTCTTTCCTTCCTTTTTGCCGCCAAGGCTCATTGTGAAGATCTTGTCGCTCATAAATATCGAGAGCGCTATCTTCATGCAGACGGCAAGGAATATAAGCTGATAGATAAGTCCGCCAATGTACACGGCTGTGTTTGAGAACATTACATTCTCGGTCGCTGTAAAGGTGTGCGAGAACGGTATTACATAAACTATAGCTCTCAGTGCTATCGGAAGCGAGCCTATATCAGACATCAGCGACAGGAAATACGGTACCATTGCCGAGAAGTTTATCGGCATAAGAAGCGTTTGCGCAGATTTTGCGTCTTTTGCCAGCACTCCGAGTATAAGAGCTACCGACAATGCAATAAGAATAGACAGGAACATCTGAATACCTATCAGCACATACTGTCCTGCCGAAAGGCTGAGACCCAGGTTTCTGAGCGCCTTGTCAAATTTATCGGCATCAAGTCCTGCGCCGTCTACCATACCACTCATCATTCTGCTCATACCGAACATAAAGCATACCGCCTGAAGTATAGATACTACCGCCGCAGACAGAGTCTTTGCCGCAAGCACCGAAAGCCTTGACACAGGAGCTGAAAGAAGAGTTTCCAGAGTTTTGTCTATCTTTTCGGTTGCCATAGCATTCAGTATCATCTGAGATGCAAACATTATCAGCAGAAACAGTATAATCGGTACTACCATATTCTGAGTAGTACAAATCGACATTATTACATTACTGCTTATTTCCTCCTGCTTGTCGCCGATGACCGTCATTTCCTTGAGCTCTACGGGGTTTTCAAGCTGAGCTATCTCTTCCTTGCTTAGCCCACCCTGACTTAGCTTCTCCGTATAGATCGTTGACTTTACAGCCTCGGAAAATGCGTTGAATGCACTGGTTGAGCCTGTATTCAGGTTTGACATCATAGCAAGAGAGGTCATTCTCTGCACAAAGATGATCTGTGCCGTCTTGTGCTCGCCTGCTGTCTGGGTAAAGCCCTTCGGAATGATAATAACCTGCTTCTGATTTACCCTTTTAAGCTCCTTCGGATAGTTGTCAGACTTTATCTCTACCTCGGTAAATTTACCGTCATTCTCCTCGGTGCTCTTTTTCAGCGCCTTTATGACATTTCCCGTAAAGTCGGTCTTATCCATGTCGCAGATGACTATATCTCCGCTTTTCTTGGCGCTCTCGGTTATGGAGCTCGAAAAAAGGTTGCCCACCACCAGCAGACATACAACTATACCCACCATAGTAAGTATAGTCTGCGCATTGAGCATATCACGAAGCTCCTTTTTAAACAGACTAAAGAACTTCACGGAGCTTCACCACCTTTTCAAATACCTCTTCGAGGTTTCTTGCCTGATACTTTTCAACAAGCTCCTCGGGTGTTCCCGTTTCAAGGAGCATTCCCTTTGCGATAATACCCACTCTGTCGGATACAAACTCTATTTCCAGCATATTATGCGACGAAAGCAGGAAGCTCATTCCCTCGGAAGCCAGCTTTCTTATAGTGCGCCTGATCTCAATAGCATTAAGTATATCCAGTCCCGAGGTCGGCTCATCAAGTATCGCAAGGTCGGGCTTCGGCATTATAGCCCTTGCCAGCAGAAGCTTTCTCTGCATACCCCTTGAATAGCTTGATATCTTATCGTCAAGCCTGTCACCAAGCTCGGCTATCTCAGCACCCCTGACTATATAGTCATAAACATTTTCGCCCTTTTTAACGTACATAGATGCCATAAATTCAAGATATGCCTTACCCGTCATATTCTTGTAAGCACCTGCCTCATCGGGCAGATAGGTTATGCACTCCCTTACCTTCTCGGGCTCGGTCAGTATGCTGTGACCGCTTACAAGCGCATCGCCCTCAGTCGTTTTAAGAAGCGTTGCTATAGTTCTTATCGTTGTGGTCTTGCCTGCGCCGTTAGGTCCGATAAGTGCAAATATCTCCCCCTTTTCAATGTCAAAGGACACATCTCTTGATGCATATACGCCCTTGACGTACTGCTTTCCGAGGCCCTTGACCTCAAGTACCTTGCTCATAAGGCTTTACCCTCCTTTTTCCTTACTTTATTATAGTACCCTGTTAGTATATCACAGATGAGATAATATGTCAATATTTTTTAATAAATTAGATACAATGTCCCGAAACAACGTATTTACGTCATTTGAAGAACGGGCCAAATCTTACGTCAAGGTTACAGAGCTTGTCCGAAAGGCTCTGAACGGGCATTTTTGCAGTACTGAAATTCGGACTTGAAACTTTTTACACAGCAATAATTCTGATACCGAATTGTAACAAAAAACGGACAGATGTTGAAAATCCAACAAGTGAAAACGGATAAACCACGAAAAACCAGTGAGTTTTTAACACTTTCAACAGAGTTTTCAACATTTTTGCGTTCTTTCAACTCAAACTTTCAACTGTCCAAAAAAGTTCTTGTTACCGTTTTGTAATTTCTTGCAATATCTGATAGCACCGTGATGCTTGTGCAAAATTGCTAAAGGAGGGGTGATAAATTCGTGAAAATGATTTTGCAAAGTTTGCTCGGCGGTGTTTACAAAAGCGGAAAAATGTGCTAAAATAAAGGTATATAAGCGTTTTGTACCGCAAATAAGGAAGGAGGAAGCTTCCCTCGGGAAGCATCAGAAATGAGTATTTTTTCGGCACTAAAAAAGCCCCTCACGGCAGCGCTGGCAGCCACTGCTATGATAATGGCGGCAGCAGCAGTCCCCGTGACAGGCACTCAGCCGCAGGCAGGCGGAGTCATCACCGCGCAGGCAGCGACAGTAAACGTTGCTAAGGTGACAGGTGTAAAGGCCACAACGATCAACACAAGCAGCGTTAAGGTGACATGGACAAAGCAGTCAAACGCAACAGGCTATCAGGTATTCATGCAGAGAAACGGTGTTTATTCTCTGCTCAAATCAATTTACTCGAACACTAACACCTATACCATCACGGGTCTCCCCGCAGGCAGGATAACCAATGTAAGGGTAAGAGCATGGAGAACAGTCGGCGGCACCAACCATTTCGGAGCGCTCTCCGGGCCAAGCTGGACAGCCACCAACCCCGCAAAGGTAACAGGTATCAAGGCAACGCCTGCTTCAAACTCTGTGAAGTTTACATGGAACTCAGTTACCTGTGATTACTACAGGATCTATCAGATGCAGTCAGACGGCAAATGGAAGGGTATAAAGAACGTGACTACAAACAGTGCGACCGTCACAGGTCTGAATGCAAACACAGCATATAAATTCTGCATAAGAGCATGGCGCACCGACTGGGCTAAGAACGATCACGGCAGCGCACTCTCGGACACCGTTTCGGTAAAGACCTCTCAGGCAAAGACACCTGTGGCAGCAAACGGAAGGCTTTCCGTAAAGGGTGCTAATATAGTAAACTCCGCAGGAAAGGTATTTAAGATAAAGGGTATGTCAACTCACGGCATTATGTGGGAGGATTTCAGAAATATCCTGTCCGTTGCATCGCTTAAAGTCCTCCGTGATGACTGGAAGTGCAACACTATAAGAATTGCTATGTACACCGAGGAGTGGGGCGGATATACAACAGGCTCAAGCTATGCGTCAACTGCAAAGGCAAGAGTAAAGGCAGCAGTCGAGAATGCTAAGAGCGTTGGTATGTACGTTATTATCGACTGGCATATTCTCAGTGACGGCGACCCCAGAAAGCACCAGAGCGAGGCTGTAGCCTTCTTCAAGGAGATGGCTAACACTTATAAAAACTACAACAACGTCATCTATGAGATCTGCAACGAGCCTAACGGCGGCGTAAGCTGGAACGGCGGCATAAAGAGCTACTGCCAGAGCGTTGTCAGTGCTATCAGAACATACGACAAGAACGCTGTCATCATCTGCGGAACAGGTACATGGTCGCAGGATATAGATCAGGTAGTCAGCAACAGGCTTTCTGACAAGAACTGCGTTTACGCTCTGCATTTCTACGCTAACACCCATACCGACTGGCTCAGAAACAGGCTCAAGACCTGCTATAACAAGGGTCTCCCCGTTCTCGTATCCGAGTTCGGCACCTGCGACGCAAGCGGAAACGGCGGCTTCAACAAGAGCCAGACACAGACCTGGCTCAAGCTTCTCGATTCTCTGAATGTAGGCTACATCAACTGGTCAGCCTCAAACAAGAACGAGACAGCCTCGGCATTCAAGCCCGGAACCAACCTCAGAGCTATCTCTTCGGGCACATCTCAGCTGACTGAAAGCGGCAAGCTCGTAAGAGAGTGGTACAGAGCACACTGATTGATTAAAATCAACTAAGTATTTTCAATAGGACAGACCCTGTTTTGTAGGGTCTGCCTTTTTTGTGAACAGTATTCGTATTTTTCTTGACAATTTTTTTATGATATGGTAACATATTAAAGTGATAGTGTGATACTGTCACTCTGATAGATATAAGATCGGAAAGGAAGGGAATAATATGAGCGAGCTGGTTCTGGAAACCCAGCAGTTGACTAAGGTATTCGGCAAGCACAAGGCCGTAAACGAAGTCAGTGTTCATGTTGAAAAGGGCTCTGTTTACGGCTTTATCGGCAAGAACGGAGCAGGTAAGACAACATTTATGAAAATGATCTGCGGACTGTCCTCGCAGACATCGGGCGGAATAACGCTCTTCGGTCAGACGGGCTCAGGTCTTAAAAACATCAGGCACAAGGTAGGCTGTCTGATTGAAGACCCGGGCATTTTTCCTAAGCTTTCGGCCCTGGAGAATGTAAGGCTCAAATGCACTGCAATGGGCTGTTATAGCAAGGATTATGCTATGGGGCTTTTGCAGAAAGTTGGTCTTGCGGATACGGGAAAGAAGCACGCAGGCCGCTTCTCCCTCGGTATGAGACAGAGACTCGGTATCGCTCTTGCAATGGTCGGAGAGCCCGAGCTGCTCGTGCTTGATGAGCCTATAAACGGTCTTGACCCTCAGGGTATCGCAGAGGTAAGAGAAACTATACACAGCCTCAGTCAGGACAGCGGTATCACGATACTTATTTCAAGCCATATCCTTGATGAACTGTCGAAGATAGCTACTCACTACGGCATTATAAATGACGGCAGACTTATCCGTGAGCTTTCTGCTCAGCAAATGCTCGATGCCCGTACAGACGGTATTGACATCACTATTGACAATTTCGGCAAAACCCAGGAGATACTTAATACTATGGGGCTGCCGTTCAAGCTGACCGAGCCTTTCCACATTTCGGTATCGGCAGGAAAGGATCGTGCGGCAGAGATAAACAGGGCTCTTGTAATGGGCGGAGTAAATGTTTCCGAGCTTGCCGTTCACAGTGAGGACCTTGAGTCCTACTATCTGAGACTGACAGGAGGTGAGGTCAATGCTTAAACTGCTTAAAATGGACCTCAGAAGACTTCCGAGAAGTCTGTCCTTCAAGATAATACTTATTCTTCTTGCGGTTGATCTTACGATAACCTCATTCAGTCTGAGCTTTATTCTCAGCCACGCTGATTCTGTCTCCGATCTTGGCGGTATGATGGGTCTTACAGACAAATATATGCATTTCGGAATGTTCCTGAAGGCAACTATCGGACAGCTTGGTGATATTGCGCTCTACCCCGCTATCTTTATTGTCCTCTTCACAAACGGAGATTTCAGCTCGGGCTTTATCAAGTCCATAGCAGGACAGGTACGCAGCAGAGGCATGATCGCAGTCTCGAAGTTCATCACCACTGTGATCTATATGCTGTTCTACTTTGCAGTTTATCTGCTTCTCAGTATGCTGGAGCTCGTACTCTTCTTTGACGGTGTAAAGGTAACCGACGGAGCACAGTTTATCCAATATCTGCTCCTTATGGTTTATATGTACATCGCAATGATGATAGTTATTGCCGCTATCGCACAGATATTCAGAAGCAACCTTATCGGCATAATTGCAGGTGTAATGATCTCTACGGGACTGCTTTCAAGCATTCTGAAGCTTATAAACATTCTGCTCAAAAAGCTGGAAATTGACCTTGATATTTCAAAATACACTATCACAGGCTGCATTACCGATGTTTCGCTGACAGGCGACCTCGGAGACTACACAAGGCACATAGTTGTTTGTGCGGTATATATTGCAGTTGCTGTCTGCGCAGTTATAATCTCGCACAACAAGCGTGATATAGCCTAAGCAGGGAAAACCCTGCACCATCACGCGCCGTACCTTTGCTTTGACTTTTCAGACCTTGAACGCGGAGCAAGATAGTGCGCAAATTGGCCTCGGGCGGTGGGGGAGAGGGGGGCTTCGCCCCTTTGCCCCACCGGGGCTGTCGCCCCTGACCCCTTTTAAAAGAACTTTTGCAAAAAAATCCCTGCTTCTTCTGAGCAGGGATTTTCCTATTTATCAGCTTTTAAGCGTTCTGCAAGCTCCTTATCGGGCTTGACTGTTATAGTGTAGTTGTTCACAAAGATCACCATACCGGGCTTTGCGCCGTTCGGCTTTTTTACGTTTTTTATGAAGGTGTAGTCCACATCGCAGCGTGATGACTCAGCCGCACTTGAATGGCAGGCAGCGATTACTGCAGCCTCCTCAACCGTTCTGTCGGGTGGGAACTCTCCCCCAAGCTCCGAGCAGCTGACTATAACATGGCTGCCCGTTATCTCCTTTGTGTGCAGCCAGAGATCGTTTTTCTCGCTCTGCTTGCAGGTGAGCATATCGTTCTGCTTATTGTTCCTGCCGACCCTTATCTCATATCCGTCCGAGGATATGAAACGAAGCGGCGGTGCCGCCTTTGCAGGCTTTCCCTTCTGACGGCCCCGTCTCAGGTAGCCCTGTTCACTGAGCTCTGCCCTTATTTCATCAAGCTCTCCCTCGGTTTTTGCTCTGGTGAGTGCATCATAGACAGACTCAAGATAGGCAGTCTCGTTCTCGCCCTCTTCGATCAACCCTGTAAGCATCTTCTGAGCAGTATCAAGCTTTTTGTATTCCTTATAGAACTTCTGTGCATTCTGATTAGGGCTAAGGCGCTTATCAAGCTTTATCTCCACCTCGGGAGAGCCCTCCTCATAGAAGTTCATGAGCTTCACCGAAGCGCTTCCCTTCTCTATCGCATAGAGGTTAGACATAATCAGGTCGCCCATTACCCTGTACTTATCTCTGTCAGCGCAGTCATCAAGCTCTAAACGCTGGTTTTTCACACGGCGTTTAGTTCTGTCAATAAGGGTGGACAAATGTCTGAAAAGGTCGCCTGCACGCTGTTTTGTGCGTGAGAGCGTATCTCTTCCCGAATAGAAGCTGTCAAGAAGCTCGCCCGGGCTTTTGTAGTATGTACGCTCCATAAGCGAACCGAAATGCACTATATCGCAAAAGCAGAAGTCTCTCAGCCTGCCCTCGCTGTCAGTGAGGACAGTGTAGCGGTTTTCACCCGTCTGAACCTGCTCCCTGATTTTTGTGATATAAGCCCATATACGCTCCTTCGCTTCATCTGAAAGCTCCGCTGCCGTTACCTCGCCAACCTCGGCTAATGCCTCTATCTCATCGGCAAACACAGGTGAGATGCCCTCGCACGAAAGCATTATCGCCTTAGACAAGCGCTTGCCCTCACAGGCGGAAAGCCTTTCAAAGAAAGCCTCTCTCTCACAGCCGAGAATGTCAAGCCTGTCCTCCCGTGACGGCCTTTCGTAGGTCATACCCGGCAGCACCATGCGGTTTGCGGTCTCCTGACCGATGCGCTTTATGCTGTCGATTATTTTCTCTTCGGGTCTTGTGTAAAGTATAAGGTTTGAGCGCCTTCCCATAAGCTCTGCCGCAAGTGTGAGCTCACAGCGGTCGCCCATTTCGTCAGTGCCCTCCATATCAATGTATAGGATACGCTCAAAGCCGTCCTGCCTTATATCGGTGATCCTTGCCCCCGACAGGCGTTTTCTCATAAGCATACAAAACATCGGCGGAGTTTTCGGATTGTCGATCTCCGCCGAAGTGATATGTGCTCTCGCCGAGCCTGCCCCCGTATTTATCAGGAGCTTTTTAGCGCCCTCTCTGCCCCTGACGCTTATCAGAAGCTCCTCCCGTGAGGGCTGATATATCTTATCAACTCTCCCGTCAATAAGACAGGAGAGTTCTTTCTTTATAAGGCTCAGATATATTCCGTCAAGTGCCATTGGTCAAAAGCTGTCCTTTCATCGGGTACTGTTACTTGATCTGCGGTCTTTTCTTTCCGACCTTTGTGGAATAGGAAAGGATATCGCAGTTGCTGTCAGCTACCTCAAACACAACATCGGCAAAGGTCTCGCTGAGCTTGCTCTGCATATAACTGCAGAAAATATTCTCAGTGTGGAAATGACCTGCATCAATTACACACATACCTGCATTGTGAGCATCTATGAACACATCATGCTTTACATCTCCTGTGATGTAAGCATCACAGCCCTTTGAAAGAGCCTCCTTCATAAAGCTTCCGCCGCTTCCCGAGCATATACCTACGGTTCTTATAGGCTTATTTGTCCTATTATATCTGATAACAGTATTTCCGAGGTTTTCCTGTACAAGCTCAACAAAATCCGCCGAAGAATACTCTCTGTCCAGCCAGCAGATATTACCTGTAGTCTTTTCGCCCTCACTGCAGAGAGGCGCAATAGGTGTCATACCAAGCTCCTCGCAAAGTATGTCATTCATTACAGCGCTGTCAAAATTCGTATGAGCAGAAAGCGCCGAAATCTGATTCTGACAAAGCTTTACCACAGCGTCAGTGCCTCTCAGGGAGGTCACAGCTCCGAAAATTACAGGGTGATGTGTAATGATAAGGTCCGCACCCTTTTTAGCCGCCTCCTCGACTACCTCTGTAGTGATATCAAGGGCGATCAGCGCCTTTGTTATGTCCTTGTCGCCGAACATTACGTTCATTCCGCTGTTGTCATAGCTCTCCTGAAGCGAGTACGGAGCTATTGTGTCGATGTAATTATAGATGTCTTTTACGTTTGGCATGATGATACCCCTTTTCTTTTCTGTTTTGTTATATTCAAAAGCCTCTCTCCGAGGGCTTTTTTATCCTCCGAGCCGAGCATTCCCCTTGCAGCTCTCTCAAGTCTGTCGCATTGACGGAGAATATATTCTCTCGCCTCAGCTGTATCGGGCTTTACAAGTCCGAAATACAAATATTCATCGTTACAGCCGTAAGCCCTCTCTCCCGAGAAGCGCCCCGACATAACCGTATATGCAAACCTGCCCGAAATGCAGGCCTCTTCCCTCTTCACTGCAAAGCCCTTATCCCACAGCCACTGCCTGAGATACTCGGGCTTGCTCATAGGCTGCATAACTATGTTTACCGAGCCGTCACGAAGCTTCATGCACCTGCCCAGAATATCAGCAATGAGCTCTCCGCCCATGCCTGCAAGCACTATATCTGTAACGCCCTCAAGCGGTACACTGTCAAGCCCGTCCGAAAGAACGGTCCTTATCCTGTCTCCGAGCCCCTGTGCCCTGATATGCTCCTCGGCAGATGCAAGCGGTCTCTCTCCGATGTCGCAGGCAAGCGCCCTTTCACACCTGCCCTCCTTCACAAGAAAACACGGCAGATACCCGTGATCCGTTCCCACATCGCAGACATAAGCGCCCTCAACAAGCTCTGCACAGAGCTTTAATCTGTTGTCCATATTTCACATCCTAAAAAACAACCGCAGTACCGTCATAGGAAGATACTGCGGAAAGGGACTTAACCTGCGAAATGCGCATTAAGCTTAGCTATCAGCTCTTCGGGGTCAACGCCGTGAACCATGCAGGCCTCTTCAACAGTCTCTCCCCTTGAAGCAGGACAGTAAAGACAGTGCATACCCATTTCCATAAAGAAAGGTGCTGTATTCTCATCAGCGTCCATAATGTCGCCGATAACTGTATCCTTGGTTACTGTAAAAGCCATTTTCTTATCCTCCTTTTTTGTTCGCTACATCTATTATAACCAATTACAATGCAAATTTCAATTACCAATCTGTTAACAATACAAGCCCATGAACTATTTATCCACACTATCTTGTGCCGAATTCTCACTCCTGTCCGCACAAGCCCACTGCATTTTGTGGTTTTGTGCAATTCAGACAGTTTTTTTACCGCAAAGATGCTATATAAAACGATTTCGGAATCAAAATCGCCAAAGGAAAAATATTTCCGAAGAATTTTCAGAAAATTAACATTTTTTGAAATGTAATAATTAAAATAAGTAACTAAAAAATATGTAACCGAAAATTAACCCCTCTTTCCAAAGAGCTTCAAGCCTTCCCGAAGGGTTTTGTAAAATCTGACGAAGTTGTTAAAAAAATCCGACTTTTTGTGAAATTCTATTGACGTATACTATATATTGTGATAAAATCATTACAGAGGGAAAGCGCCAAGGCGTCATTGCCGATGCCCCGGGCAGCTCTTGAAAGGGCTGCAGGGGCATCAAAAATTTTGTCGGTTTTGCATTAACAAAAAGTTTACAAATTACAATTAAGTTACAAAATCCGATAAAATTGTTACAGAAGTTCCGCTAAATCGGCGCTGAAAAATTTGCCTGTCCGAAAAAATTCCCTGTCGAAACCGAGGTTTGGGGAAAATTACTGTTGCAATTTTTGGCTCAATAGTGTATAATGGGTACAAGAAGTGTATTTTAGTGCATTTCTGTGCATAAAAGTGCTTTGCGAGTGCAAAAATCAGCAGGAGGTGAACGGCTTTGGAGGGCTTATTGCTCAGCGGACTGAACAATGTAACTATGGACTCAAAAGGGCGTATCACATTCCCTGCGAAATTCCGAGAGGCTCTGGGGAGTCGGTTCACGATAACAAAGGGTCTTGACGGCTGCTTGTTTGTGTACTCAACGGAGGACTTTGATAAGCTTGGCGAGAAGATCAGGGCTTTGCCTATGGCTAAGGCGAGAACGCTTCAGAGAACGTTTATGGCATGGGCCTGTGAGGTTGAAACGGACAAGCAGGGGAAGCTGCTGATACCGAAGGAGCTGCGTGAAACGGCAGGCCTTGGGAAGGACATTGTAGTGGCAGGTGTTACCGACCGCTGCGAGATATGGGACAAGGCTCGCTGGAATGAATATAATGCAAAAGCCGAAGAAATACTTGCCGAAACGCTTGAGGGGCTGGACATCTGATGGAATTCGAGCATATACCCGTGCTTCTTGAGGAAGTGCTCGAGGGACTGGATATTAAGGCTGACGGTGTTTACTTTGACGGCACTGTGGGCGGTGCGGGACACTCGCTGAGGATAGCTCAGAGGCTCGACCCCGAAAAGGGCGGAAGGCTTCTCTGCTCGGACAGGGATCCGGAGGCTGCAAATGTTGCAAGAGAGAGGCTTAAAGGGCTGCCTGCGCAGGTGTTCGACGGAAACTATGATGAGGTTGACCGCTTTCTTGAAGAAGCAGGTGTTGACGGACTTGACGGGATACTGCTTGATCTCGGAGTTTCGTCTTATCAGCTTGATAATGCGGAGAGGGGCTTTTCGTACCACAATGACGCTCCGCTTGATATGAGGATGTCATCGAACGGCCTTTCGGCAAGAGATGTTGTGAATGAGTATGAGCAGAAAAGGCTCATGAAGATACTTTTTGACTACGGCGAAGAGAAATTTGCGCCGAGGATAGCGCAGGCTATCGTGAAGAGACGTGAGCAGGCCCCGATAGAGACTACGGGAGAGCTTGCTGAGATCGTCAGGAGCGCTGTGCCGCAGAAGGCAAGGCGTGATAAAAATCCATGCAAGAAAACGTTTCAGGCAATAAGGATCGAGGTAAACGATGAGTTCGGGCACCTTGACACCGCCCTTGACAAGTGCTTCGATGCGCTGAATGCAGGCGGAAGACTCTGCGTGATAACGTTTCATTCGTTAGAGGACAGGATAGTTAAGCAGAGGTTTAAGACCTTTACTCAGGGCTGTATCTGTCCGCCCGATTTTCCGCAGTGCGTCTGCGGAAGAACTCCAAGCGGAAGGCTTGTGACCAGAAAGCCCGTTGAGGCAAGTGCCGAGGAGCTTGAGCGCAACAGCAGAAGCAGAAGCGCAAAGCTTCGGGTGATAGAAAAGCTTGGAGAGAGACAGCCGATCGTTTAACGGCAGATCAGAGGTGATTTTATGGCAAAGATACATAACCTGGCTTACGATTACGCACAGGAGCCTCAGACTGAAGAGGCAGTACAGCCCAAGGTGTCTCCGAAGCCGAAGCACAAGAGAGCTTCGGTGCTGGGAGTGCTTGCGCTTTCGGTAATTGCGCTGGCTTTGTTCTCTGCTATGATGTTCGGAAGGGTTGAGATCTCAAAGCTCATCTCCGAGCAGACAACTCAGCTTGAAGAGCTTGAAAAGCTCCAGAGCGAGAATATAAGCTTACAGTCTGAGCTTGCTCAGAAGAAAAATATGACAAAGGTCGAGGAATATGCAGAAGAAAAGCTCGGCTTGCAGAAGCTCGACAAGACACAGACCGAGTATATACGGCTCGAAACACAGGACAAGGCATCGGTGGTCAAGAATGATGATGACAATGTGTTTGTCAGAATAAAGAACTGGTTCGGCTCGGTGCTGGAATATATCGGACTATAGTGAATAAAATACTTAATGGGAAAGTTAGGGACATTTACTTGTGCTTAGCTTTCTTGTTCTATATGATTTTATGACGCAAGAGAGAAAATGCGTCCCTTATGCAAAGATTTTGAGGAGAAAACTATGTCAAAAAGACCCACAGCCATAATGAAAAGAAGGCTTACAATCTGGCTTACGATACCGTTTGCGGTACTGCTCGTTTATATCGTGATCACGATATTCACCGTATCGGTCAAGGACGGAAAAAAATGGCAGACGCTTGCTAATTCACAGCAGCTGCAGAGCACCTCTGTATCGGCGGCAAGAGGCACTATCTATGACAGAAACGGTACGGTGCTTGCTCAGAGCGCAACAGTCTATACCGTGTATGTTGACCCTAAAATGCTGGAAGGGATACTCGAAAACAAGGACAAAACGATAAAAGAGCTTAAAGATGCTATCGCAACCGAGGAGAGCGACAAGGAAAGAGCTGCCTATCAGGAGCAGCTTGACAAAACGCTCAGCTCAAAGGAGAGCCTTGATAAGCTTGTTGAGTTCCTCTCGCTGACGCTTGAGATAGACACCGCTGAAATGCGTGAGAAGCTCACCGATACCAGCACTCAGTACATCGTGCTGAAAAAAGAGGTCGAAAAGACCCTTGCTGACAAGATTGAGAAAAAGCTGAATGAGCTTGACCTCGACGGTGTAAGGTGCGACCCCACCACAAAGAGAATATATCCCGAAAATTCGCTGGCAGCGAACGTGCTCGGACATACCGACTATGACGGAAACGGTATTTACGGACTTGAAGCCTACTATGATGACTACCTCGCAGGTGTTGACGGAAGAGTTATCACTGCGAAGGCAAATGACGGCACCGAGATACCCTACCGCTACAAACAGGCTTATGAGGCTCAGGACGGAGATAACCTCACGCTGAACCTTGATGCGAATATGCAGTACGTCCTCGAAAAGGAGCTGCAGGCAGCTTACGAGAAAAACCGGCCTACCGACAGGATATGCGGCATTATCATGAACCCGAAAACAGGTGCGGTATACGCTATGGCGACCTGCTACAGCTATGACCCGAATGAGCCTGCTCACATTACCGATGATGCTGCCGCCGAAAAGCTTTCGGGGCTTGATGAGAACAGCGATGCCTACCACGATATCGCTCTTGATGCATGGAGCACTCAGTGGAAAAACAAGGCTATCTCCGAGACCTATAACCCCGGCTCGGTATTCAAGGTAATTGTCGGTGCTTCGGCAGTTGAGGAAAAGGTCATCGACCTTGATGAGACCTTCCCCTGCAACACCGTTATTCAGGTCGAGGACACCTCGTTCCACTGCTGGTCAACTACCGACCACGGCCCTCAGAACCTCGCACTTGCAATGCTCAACTCCTGCAACCCTGTATTCGTACAGATAGGTCAGAAGCTCGGCGACAAGAAGTTCGACCAGTATTTCAGTGCCTTCGGCTTCAGAGAGCTCACAGGCATAGACCTCCCCGGCGAGGTAAATTCAATCAACATAAACCTTACGGATTACGGCCCTGTTGAGCTTGCTTCAAGCTCCTTCGGTCAGACCAATAAGGTCACTCCGATACAGATGATAACCGCCTACAGCGCCTGCGTTAACGGCGGATACCTTGTTCAGCCGCAGGTGGTTGACAGGATAACAGACGCTAACGGAAACGTTGTAAAGGACAACGACACCGTCATCAAAAGACAGGTAATTTCGGAAGAGACCTCAGCTACAATGAGAGAGATACTCAAGGGCGTTGTTGAAGGTCAGCCCGATTCAAACTGCTATATCAAGGGCTACAGCATCGGCGGAAAGTCGGGTACCTCACAGAAGCTTGATGAGGACCCCAAGGGCGAGACCTATGTATCTTCATACTGTGCCTTCGCTCCTGCCGAGGATCCCGAGATAATAATGCTCGTCATGGTAGACCACCCGACAGGTGAGCAGTTCTACGGAAGTCAGGTAGCTGCCCCTATCTGCGTGAACGTACTCAAGGATGTTCTTCCTTACATGGGAATGTTCCCCGAGTACACAGCAGAGGAGCTCGCTGAGCTTCAGGTAAGCGTGCCGAACGTTGAGTATTACGAGCTTGACGAGGCGACCAAGACGCTTGAAGACCTCGGACTTGAAGTCAAGGTTATGGGCGAGGGCAATACAGTAAAGGCTCAGATACCTGCATCTGTAAAGGTCGAAAGCGGAAGCTCGGTAGTTCTTTATACCGAGGATAACACCGAGTATGAGACCGTCACAGTGCCGAATCTGAAGGGACTGACTAAAGAGCAGGCGAAAAACACGCTTGCCGATTACGGTCTGAACCTTACGGCCGAGGGCTCGGGCAGTGACGAGGAAAACGCCTACGCAAAAGACGATCAGAGCGTTGAAGCAGGAAAACGTGTACCTATGGGTACGGCGATCTCAGTAACCTTCGGTCCTGCCGAGGTAGGCTCACAGTAAGACATCAAAAGGAGGAAGCGTACAGCAGTACGCCGCAGAATTATGAAGCTATATGAACTGATAGAGGGTCTTGCAGAGACCACTCTGGAAAACATCGAAATAACTGACGTCACCAGCGACACAAGAAAAGAAATATCGAATGGCGCAATGTTCGTCTGCATTAAAGGCAATACCTTCGACGGCCATGATGCGGCTAAGGATATGATTGCAAAGGGCTGTTCGGTAATTATCTGCGAAAGGGACCTGGGACTTGACTGCCAGATAATAGTTAAGGACACAAGAGAGACCTATGTAAGGCTCTGCGAGGCATGGTTCGGCCACCCTGAAAGAGAGCTCTCGCTCATCGGTGTTACGGGCACAAACGGAAAGACAACCATCACTACGGTTCTCAAGCAGGTGCTTACCGATATGGGCTGCAAGATAGGTCTTATCGGCACTTGCCAGAATGAAATAGGCGATACTATATACCCCACTGCAAGAACTACTCCCGAGCCATACGATCTGTATGAGCTTCTGAGAAAAATGGCAGACGCCAAGTGCGATTATGTTATCATGGAAGCATCATCTCAGGGACTGGAGCAGAAAAGACTTGCAGGCTGTCACTTCAAGGTTGGCGTGTTTACAAATCTTACTCAGGATCACCTTGATGTTCACGGCACTATGGAGAACTACTATCAGGCCAAGAAAATACTGTTTTCGATATCGGACAATGCTATAATCAATATAGACGATGACTACGGCAAACGCTATCTCTCGGAGATTAGCTGTCCTGCAAAGACATATTCCTGCTGTGAAAAGGCCGATTTCACCGCCGAGGACATACTCCTGTCCACCAGCGGAGTGACCTATGTGTTCTCGGACGGAAAGAAAAAGCATAATGTACGCTTCAATATGCCCGGACTTTTCAATGTGTCGAACTCGCTTGCGGTGATAGCCTGCTGCGAAACGCTCGGCTACTCCCCCGATGCGAGCATACGGGCTCTCGCCAAAACAGGCGGCGTAAGGGGCAGAGCAGAGGTCGTACCCACAGGGCGTGACTTCACCGTTATCTGTGACTATGCTCATACACCTGACGCTCTTGCAAATGTGCTCTCCGCTATCAGAGAGGGCGCCAACGGAAAGGTCAAGTGCCTGTTCGGCTGCGGCGGAAACAGAGATGCCGCAAAAAGGCCTCTCATGGCAGCAGCAGCGGCAGACAATGCTGATTTTCTTATAATCACCTCTGACAACCCGAGAAATGAAGACCCCGATGACATCATAGATGACCTTATGAAGGGCCTTGAAGGAAAGAATACTCCGTACATAAGGATAACCGACAGACGTGAGGCTATCCACTGGGCAGTTAAAAATGCCGAGAAAAATGACATAATCGTACTCGCAGGCAAGGGTCATGAGGACTATCAGATACTTGCAGGCGGAGTAAAGATCCACTTTGACGAAAGAGAGGTCGTAGCGGAAGCGCTTGAAGAGCTCCCGCAGGCTGAAAGATAGAAATTCCAACCTTTGAAGAAAGGCGATGAACAAAAGAATGGAAACCATGACCCTGAAAGAGATAATATCCGCAGTACACGGAAGCTACGGCTTTCCTGCCGATGTACCCGTCACTGAGGTTTCAACCGACACAAGAACCATTTCAAAGGGCTCTGTGTTCGTGGCACTGAAGGGCGCAAACTTCGACGGCCATGACTATGCAGCAAAGGCAATGGAGCTTGGCGCTGAGGCAGTCATCACCGAGAAGCCCGTAGAGGGTGCAAGGTGCATTATAGTTGACTCCACAGGAAAGGCTCTGCTTGATGCGGCAGGTTACTACAGGTCAAAGTTTGATATTAAGCTTGTGGGTATCACGGGCAGCGTGGGAAAGACAACAACTAAGGATATGATAGCCTGCGTTCTGTCGCAGAGGTTCAGAACTCTGAAAACTCAGGCCAATCACAATAATGAGATCGGTATGCCGAAAACACTTTTCGGGCTTGACAAGAGCTGCGAAGCCGCAGTCATTGAAATGGGTATGAACCATGCAGGCGAAATATCTAGAATGTCAATGAGCGCTCAGCCCGATGTTGCGGTAATTACAAATATCGGAGTTTCGCATATTGAGAACCTAGGCTCTCAGGAGAATATCCTCAAGGCTAAGCTTGAGATACTCGACGGCGCTAAGTATAACGCTCCGCTTATTCTTTCAAGAGATGACAAGCTTCTGTACACCCTGAAGGAAAAGCTCGACAGACCGCTTATGTATTACTCGCTGAACAAAAAGGACTGCGATGTTTATGCTTTCGATGTGAAGCTTTCAAGCGAGGGTGTAGGCTTCGATATAAACTACAAGGGCGAGAAGCTCCATGCTGAGCTGCAGTGCCCGGGTGAGCACAATGTCAGAAATGCTCTTGCAGCATTCTGCGTGGGTGTTACCCTCGGAATGGAAACTGATAAGATAATAGCAGGACTTTCGGAATTCAAGCCCGAAGGACTGAGACAGAATATCGTCAGAAAAGACGGTATCACATATATAGTGGACTGCTACAATGCAGCTCCGGATTCAATGAAGGCAGCTCTCTCGCTGCTTGCAAGCTCGGATACAAAGGGCAGGCGCTTCTGCCTGCTGGCTGATATGCTGGAGCTTGGAAAAAACACAAGAACATACCACAAAAACGTAGGTGAAATGGTGTCCTCCTCAAAGGCGGACAGACTTTACACCTTCGGAGAGAATTCGCAGTTTTATATTGACGGGGCAGTTAAAAAGGGCTTCCCTGCCGATGCCTGCGAGCGCTTTGAGAGCAGAGAGGCTATGGCCAAAAGGCTCTCGGGAGAGCTTCGGGAGGGCGACTGCGTGCTCCTTAAAGGAAGCCGTGGAATGAAGCTTGAAGAGGTATTCAAGGCTCTTACAGAGAAGTCATGAATCTGACTGTTCTCTCCCTTGTGACAGGTGCAGAGCTCGTTCTCGGATATACTCTTGGGCGGGTGCTGATACCCTTTTTCAGGAAGCTTAAAACAGGCAAGTATGACCCATATATAGGAGACCGCTTCAGGCAGGACGGCTCAGAGCCGAGAATGGGCGGAGCACTCATCTTTATATGTATGGTTATCGGAACGCTTATCGGCACTGCCTTTTTCTCCTCTCACGGAGAGCTTTCGGGCAGGGCTGACCTGAGACTTATTCTGACAGCAGTTTCCGCCTGCGGAATAATGTGCGCACTCGGGCTGCATGAGGATATGCTCAGAGACAAGGGCGTTTTTGCTTCAATGAAGCCGTTTTATAAGCACGCCTGCCGCTTTGCGGTGATACTGGCTGCGCTTTATGCATTCAGGTTTTTCGGTATTACACGCACAGAGGTGCTCTTGCCGTTTCGCTGGGGGTATATCGACTTCGGTTATCTTTACCAGCCGTTAATGGCGCTTTTTGCAGATCTCTTTCTGAGTGCCGTTACAGTCTGCGACTGCCCCTCAGGGAAAACTGAGCTCGGTATTGACGGTCTTTGCCCGACACTTATGATGATCTTTTTCATGAGCGTAACAGCAGGGCTCACAGTCATAGGTCTGCACCCCGAGGCAGAGCTTATAAGCTGTGCTGCTATGGGCGCAGCAGGAGGATCTCTCTTCTGGGGGCTGCACCCCTCAAAGCTTTACTTCGGAGAAAGCGGAGCGCTCACTCTGGGAACTGCGGCGGTGCTCTCCTGTGTGCTTGCAAGAGCAGAGCTTCTCCTCTTTATCGGGGGCGGAGCAGTGATAGCAGATGCGGTATGTGCATTTTTGCAGTATGCCGTTTTCAGAACGAAAAAGAAGCTTCTCTTCAAGGGGTATACACTTCATGAGCACCTTAAAAATAAGGGTCGGGGAGAGTTTATGATAATCGGCGCTGCGGCAGGCGTTCAGATGCTTTTTGCAGCAGCCGTGATAGTTTTTATAGTATATTCAGGTAAGTTTTTATAACGGAGGATAAGTATTGGAAGGTAATGAGACTGCCAGAGAAAGGCAGATAGTTTACAGCAGCACTGCGGGCAAGGCAAGAAAAAAAGAACGCAAAAAGCTGCATTTCAGATTCATTCTCAGCGAGATCGACAAGCCCTTTTTTGTAATAATAATGGTGCTTCTCATATTCGGACTGATTATGATGTTCTCAGCAAGCTATGCGTGGGGCATAAGCGACCACAATGACGGCTACTATTATATAAAAAGACAGCTCGAATCAGCAGGCTTCGGACTTGTTATTATGATGCTGGTGTCATTTCTTGACTATCACTTTTATGTAAATGCAAGGATCGCTCTGTTTTTGTTTGCCGCTTCCGTATTGGTAAACGTTTATACGGCAAAATTCGGAGATGAGATAGCAGGCGCAAGGCGCTGGATAATGATAGGACCTGTCAACTTCCAGCCCTCTGAGATAATGAAGGTTACGTTCATTATGCTTTTTGCCTACCTTGTGGACCACAACTACGAGCGCTTCAAAAAAAGCTGGAAAAACTGTATTGTACCGTTTGCGGTTATTATGGGCATAGTTTTCTTTATACTCATGCTCCAGAGACATATGTCTGCGGTAATGCTGGTAGGTATTATCGGCATCAGCATGATGTTTATAAGCGGTATGCCCCGAAAGATATTCTGGAGATTTATTATAGTCTGCGGAGCTCTCGGAGCACTGTATCTTGTTTATAAGATCAGCTCGGGCTCAGGCTTCAGCTATATCACCGACAGAATCAAAAGCTGGAAAAACCCGACCTCCGACCCCAGCGGCTCAACCTACCAGACCTATGAGTCGCTTCTGGCTATAGGCTCGGGCGGTCTGTTCGGACTGGGCTTCGGTGAATCAAGGCAGAAATATATGTATCTGCCCGAATCGCAGAATGACTTCGTTTTCTCGATAGTCTGCGAGGAGCTCGGCTTCGTAGGCGCTATGGTGGTTGTACTGCTGTTTGCTCTGTTCATTCTCAGAGGCTTCTATATTGCTTCAAGATGCAGAGACAAAGCAGGTATGCTCCTCGGCGCAGGAATTACAATACAGATAGGCTCGCAGGCATTTTTCAATATTATGGTTGCCTGCAACGCCTTCCCGAATACGGGTATCTCGCTTCCGTTTTTCAGCTACGGCGGAACTGCTCTGCTTATTCAGTTGGCTGAGATGGGAATACTTCTGAATATATCACGTCAGGCATCAAGGCTTAAAAATCTCCCACCCGAAGATGAGCAGCCCGATGACGAGCAGGATACAGAAGAAGAGCCTGTTATGGAAGAGCCCGTAATTCAGGAATAAAATATGAAAGGTGCGTCAGAACTATGCTGAAAGTTCTTCTCGCAGGCGGAGGCACAGCAGGTCATGTAAATCCTGCCCTCGCTATTGCGGAGATAATAAAAAAGCATTACCACGATTGCGAAATAGCCTTCGCAGGCAACCCCGAAAAGCTTGAGGCAAAGCTTGTGCCAAAGGCCGGCTATAAGTTCTATTCTATCCGGATAGAAGGCTTCCAGAGACAGATAAACGGCGAAAACATCAAGCGAAATATTCATGCTATGGCCTGTCTTATGAAGTCAGGACCCAGAGCAAAGGCTATCATTAAAGACTTTGATCCCGACCTTGTAATAGGTACAGGAGGATATGTCTCGGGGCCTGTGCTCAGAGCCGCCGCCAAAATGAAGAAAAAAACCGCTATCCATGAGCAGAATGCCTTCCCCGGTGTGACGAACAAGATACTCGCCAAGAAGGTCGACGAGGTCATGCTTACTGTGGAAGAGGCTAAAAAGTACTTCCCCGAAAATGCAAGCATGACTGTTACGGGACTGCCTGTAAGAGGTGCGTTCAATACGATGTCGAAGCTTGATGCAAAGGCTCAGCTCGGGTTTGCCGCAGATGAGGTCTGTGTACTCTCCACAGGAGGAAGCCTCGGAGCACAGACTCTTAACGAAAAGGTAGCTGCACTGCTCAGATGGTATCAGGATAATGATGTGAAAGTAAATCATGTTCACTCCTACGGCACATACAAGGGCTATAAGGACTTTGTGCTGAAGCTTGAACAGAGCGGTGTAAAGATAAGCGATAATAAAAGGCTTATCATCAAAGACTACATAAATATGCCCGTCGCTATGGCGGCGGCTGATCTGGTAATTTCAAGGTGCGGTGCCGCTTCCCTCGCCGAGCTTGAAGCAGTCGGCAGAGCAGCAGTGCTCATACCCTCACCGCACGTTGCCGAAAACCACCAGTACTACAACGGAATGGTGCTCCAGAATGCAGGTGCTGCCACGGTCATTGAAGAGAAGGATCTCACTGATGAGAACTTCATCGAGACGGTAAAAGGCTACATCGAAAGCCCTGACAAGCTCGAAAAGAGCGCCAAAAATGCAAGATCCCTTCATGTCGCAGACACCGAGGACAGAATATTCGGTGTATTAAGTAAGCTTATAGACAAATAGACACGACAAGGAATGAAAAATTAATGGATAATAATTACAGAAGATACAACAAAAAAGGCTCAATGGACAGTATCAGTACACCTGATACCGATAAAATCATTGCCCTTTCCGATCCGAAGTTCGGAAACAAGGATGACATCAACTCCAAGGCTGATAAGATTTTTATCGGCGAGCAGAGAGTCAGACAGGACCGCTTCGACAGAGCTACAAAGTCCTATGATGATGTGAGCCTGCATACTGCCGAGGAGCTCGAACAGATGCGCAGAGAGCAGGAAAATGACCTTATGCGCTATGCTGCAAAGAAGCCTGCTCAGGCAGCCACAGGACTTGCAAAGGGAACTAAGATAGGTCATTCCTATGTGAAGAGATCAACTATCGTGAAACTCGTTGTCATTCTTGTTGTGGGACTGCTGGTGCTGATATTTTTCTTCCCGCCGTTTTTCTCAAGCAATGCGGATATGAGTAAGGTCAAGCTTGACGAAGACCCATTTGAGGGAATGGGAATGACTGACTTCAAAACTTATGCGCTGTCAAACTATTCGGTCTATAATGAGAATGCCTTCTCTTCCGAAGACCCCGAAAATTACAGAGTTGCAGACCTTGTTTTCACAATCAGAAACACTTCACCTCTGGAGCTTAAAATACCCCAGTATGATGTGTTCAGAGTTTCAGGTGACTATAAGGATAAGATATGCTATGCCTCATCTATGATAAAGGATTCAGAAGGTAAGGTAGTAGGAGATATTATCCCCGGCTTCTCAAGCAAGGAGGTTACTGTAAGAGTAATGGTAAATGTCAGCGATATGGACGATTCACAGTTTGATGACTGCGTATCCTCTCTCATCATTGCTACCGAGGGCGCTCAGAAAAAGATAACCAAATCAGCTTACATACCATGTATACCCGCATTTATGCCCGTATCCAATAACATCACTCTCAGCCTTACCGATTAAGCCCTGCACCTAAAGCTCCGCTTCCGCATAATATAAGTCATAATGACGACAGGGAGTGGGTCTTATGCAGAGACTTGTTATAAAAGGCGGAAATCAGCTCTCAGGTGAGCTGACTGTGCAGGGTGCTAAAAACAGCGCTCTGCCAATACTTGCAGGCTGTGTGCTTGCAGGCTCACAGGTGAAGCTTCGGGGTATTCCCGAGCTTTCAGATGTGTATGCCGCCTGCAGGATACTTGCAAGCTTAGGTGTAAAAACTACATTCGAGGGCGGTACAGTTACCGCCGACCCCACAGGCATAAGCAGTATTCACGTTCCCGAGGAGCTTATGAGACAGATGCGCTCATCAATTGTTTTCCTCGGAGCTGTTCTCGGAAAAACAGGCGCCTGCAGGCTTTCCTTCCCCGGGGGCTGTGAGCTCGGTCCGAGACCTATTGATATGCACCTGAGAGCACTCAGGCAGATGGGAGTAAAAATAACCGAAAAGTACGGCGAGCTTATCTGTGAGTGTCCTCACGGGATCAAGGGCGCTGTGATCAATCTGCCGTTCCCCTCGGTGGGTGCTACGGAGAACATAATGCTCTGCGCCGCCCTCGCTGACGGAGAAACTGTCATCAGCAATGCGGCAAGGGAACCCGAAATAGAAGATTTGGCTGAGTTTCTCAGGCACTGCGGTGCAAGGATAATCGGCGGATCATCGGGGACTATCCGCATTAAAGGCGTGAAGAAGCTTCACGGCTGCGAATACACGGTAATGCCCGACAGGATATGTGCGGCAACCTTTATGGCCGCAGCAGCAATCACAGGCGGAGAGGTTATCCTCAAAGGTGCGAGAGCACAGGACTTGGGCGCTGTTACCGATGTATTCAGACAGGCGGGCTGCCTTGTTTCAGACAGCTCAGACAGGATATACTTATGTGCTAAAAAGCCACTCAGAGCAGTACGGGATATAAAAACACTTCCCTACCCCGGTTTCCCGACAGATGCACAGGCACCTGTGATGGCAATGCTCTGTAAGGCAAAGGGCACAAGCGTTATTACCGAAACGATTTTCAGCAGCCGCTTCAGACACGTTGATGAGCTTGCCCGAATGGGCGCAGACATCAAGACCGAGGGCAGAACCGCTGTAGTAACAGGGGTGAGAGAGCTCTACGGAACAGGGGTAGTTGCCCCCGACCTGAGAGGCGGTGCGGCTCTTGTGTGTGCGGCGCTTGCTGCTCAGGGGGAAAGCACAGTCACAAATATAGGCCTCATAGACAGAGGCTATGAAAAGATAGAGAAAACACTTGCTCAGCTTGGAGCAGACATCAGACGAGAAAACTGTTAAGGAAAGGTAAAAATGAGCGATAACGAAGAGTTTAACGAGAACAACAACATAGAAAGCGTAAATGAAGCCGAGCTCAAGGCTTACGTTGAGGAGCTTAAAACTGCAAGAATGCGTAATCTGTACATCGGAAGTATCTTTATTGTGCTTGCGATAATACTGATTGCGTGTCTTGTGTTTTTCTTCAATATCGAAACAATACAGATCGAGGGCATTACCCTCTACGGCGATGAGCAGATACAGGTAGTGGGCGGCGTGCAAAACGGTCAGAACCTTATAAGGCTCGATACCGATGTGGTTGAGGAAAGACTTAAAAATAACCTCGTTTATATCGAGGACGTAAAGGTACAGCAGAAGCTCCCCTCTACCCTTGTGATAACCTGCACAGAGGCCGAAAAAGCCGTTGACATTGAGGAAAGCGGTTCGTACTACGTTATATCCTCCTCGGGCAAGGTGCTTGAGCAGAGCGCTCAGCCGACAGGGAAAATACCCGTAATCAAGGGCTTTGAGCTTAAAAGCAAAACCCCCGGAGAAGAGCTTGCCTCAAAGGATTCTCTGAAAACCGATATACTCAGTCAGCTTCTTGCCGGCATTCAGGATAACCACTATAAGAGAATTACCTACATTGATATGAGTGACCGTTCAGATATAAAAATCCTCTATGATGAGCGTATCGAGATAAGGCTCGGAAGCTCCGTTGATATAGAGTCGAAGCTCACTCAGATAAAGGCTGTCATCGACAGGCAGAGAGATGACTATGAGGGTACTATCATCTACAATAGTATAGAAAGCGGTATCTCCGCTATCCCTAAGGAGAAAGACTTTCCTGTGATCCCTGTTCAGGCTGATGCCGACAGCTCTTCATCTGCCGAGGACGAAACCTCGCAGGCACAGACAGATGCAGGCACTCAGGAGGAGTTCCCCGCCGACAACAATACCGACGGCTGGCAGACCGACGACGGTACAGCCCTGAATGACGGCTGGCAGGACGGTACCGCCGATAATACATGGCAGGACAACGGTGACTATAATTGGCAGACGGATTATACAGAGCAGGGCTGGTAAGTCGAAAAACTGTATAAGTTGTACAAATTTTCGGTCAGATATCGTCGTTTAATGAATAATTAATAAAAATTTTATGTGGTCAGGGTAATACCTCTTTACATTTTGACGAAAATGTGATAATATATTATTGTATCGCTTTGTGTCCCTTTGTGTGCATAAGCATATCAAAGCAGGAACAAAAAGGAAGTCTGTATATATATAGAAGACGTAAAAATACGTTATGGGAGGACGTTCATTATGAGTTATGAGTTCGTAGAAGAGCCTGTGATCGGAGCTAAGATCAAAGTAATCGGTGTCGGCGGCGGCGGCGGAAACGCACTTAATTGTATCGCTGCAGCAGGTATCGAAGGAAATGTTGAGTACATAGCTGTTAATACCGATATACAGGCACTCAAAAAGTCAAATGCTACAAGACAGATCCAGATCGGCGCAAAGCTGACTCACGGTCTCGGTGCAGGCGCAAAGCCTGAGATAGGCGAGGCTTCTGCTCAGGAGAGCAGAGATGAGATCGCTGAGGCTATCGCTGATGCTGATATGGTATTTATAACCGCAGGTATGGGCGGCGGCACAGGTACAGGAGCTGCTCCCGTTGTTGCTGAGATCGCTCAGTCACTTGATAAGCTCACTATCGCAGTTGTTACAAAGCCCTTCAAGTTTGAGGGTGCCAAGAAGATGGAGAGAGCCGAAAAGGGTATCGAGGCTCTGACCAATAACGTTGATGCTCTCATCGTTATTCCTAACCAGAACCTTATCACAAATGAGATGCGCCTTACAATGAAGCAGTCCTATGCTATTGCTGATGACGTGCTCAAGACTGACGTTATCGCTATTGCTGAGATAATCACAAGACATGATGACATCAACGTTGACTTTGCTGACGTTACCACTATCCTCAAGAACGCAGGAAGAGCTCATATCGCTCTTGGCCACGGCGAGGGCAAGGATAAGGTTGCTGATATTATTTCTCAGGTTGTAGCTTCAGACCTGCTTGAGACATCTATCACAGGCGCAAGAAGACTTATCGTAAATGTAACAATGAGCGAGGATCTTCTTATCAGCGACATGGATGAGCTTACCGCAGCTATCGCAGATGCTGCTGATGAGGGCGCTGAGATAATCTTCGGTAACGGTACGGATCCCGATTCCAAGGACAGCATGGACGTTACAGTTATTGCCGCTGACTTTATTGACAGAGGCGACCAGCCTGTTGCTGAGCAGCCCGCAAGACCTTTTACTTCAAGCTTCGCACCTAATGCAGGTGATGCTGCTGCAAGAAAGGCCGCTGATGCTAAGGCAGATGCAGAGGCTATGCAGAGAGCAGGGGTTAAGGCTGCAGGAAATACTGATTATTACGACGATATCTTCAATATTTTCAAGAATAAATAAGTTCGTAACCGGATTTTACGGGCGGATCGTAAGCGGTCCGCCTTTTCACACCTCTTGCGCGAAAACGTTTTCAGAAAATCCGTGATAGTTTTTGAAAATTTCAGAAAAAAAGAAATTTTTTCGTTAAATCCCTTGAAATTTTCTTAGTTTTTTGATATAATAGTTATGGTCAAAAACAGCAGACTTGGCATTTTGAATAAAATAATTAAACAAATTTGTACGGAATAATGAAATTTATTAAAAGTGTACATTTCTGTTGAAAAAAATAAACTTTTATAGTATAATTATATTAATATAAAAATTTTGGGAGGAATCGCTATGGCAAGTAATGGATATTTAAGAACGGTAAGAGTCGGCGGCTTCGATAAGCAGGACGTTCTGGCTTATGTTGACGACCTTACATCAAAGATTTATAATCTTGAGACTAAAGTAAAGGATCAGGAGGAAACTATTGAGCGTCTCGAAAAACAGAGTGAGAACGTTCAGCAGGGTGACTTCGAGGGAAAAAAGGAGCTTGAGGATAAGCTCGAGGCTGCTAATGCTAAGCTTGAAGATGCTAACAAGAAGAATGCTGAGCTTATGGCAAGCACAGATACAATGAAGGTTCGTATTGCTGACTATGAGCAGCAGGTTTCCGAGAAGGACGCTGAGATCGAGAAGCAGAATCAGGAGATCGAGGACCTGAAGGAAAAGCTTGAGCAGGCTGAGGCTAATGCAGGCTCGGCAAGCGCTACTCCGAACTTCGATATCGGAAGCGTGTTCATTGAGGCTCAGAATACTGCTAATAAGGTAGTTGCTGAGGCTAAGAAGGCTGCTAAGCAGATGGAAGACGAGACCAAGCAGATGCAGGATCAGATTATTGCTGATGCTAATGCTCAGGCTCAGAAGACTGTAAGCGATGCTCAGGCAAGAGCTGATGAGGACAGAGCTTCTGCTGACGCTTATGCTGCAAGCACTAAGGCTGAGGCTGACAAGTATGCTCAGGAGCAGACAGTTGAGGCTGACAACTATGCTGAGGAGACCAGAACTGCCGCTGACAGAGATGCTGCTGCTAAGCTCGCTGAGGCTAAGAAGAATGCTGATGATATGAACTTCCAGGCCAGGAAGGAAGCAGAGCAGATCGTTGAGAAGGCTAAGAATGATGCCGCTAATATCAGATCTGAGTCGGCTGATATCAGAAACAAGGTTAAGACACAGTTTACATCACTTAATGATACCGTACAGCAGCTTGTTACAACCCTGAATGACCTGTACGGAAACAGCATTGGTGCTGTTAATAATGCAAGAGATCTTATTGATGACGGTCTTTCTCTTGTAGAAGATGCTGAGCAGGAATAATACCGTGGCTGAAATTTTAAGAGTTAATGCGCAGGAGCTTGGGGCTGTCAGTCCCGAGCTCCGCTGTGGTGATAAGATATTGCTGAGCGGTACAGTTTATACCGCAAGAGATGCGGCTCATAAGAGATTTGCAGCTTTGCTTGATGAGGGTAAGGAGCTTCCGATACCTCTTAAAGGGGCTGTGATTTACTATGCCGGGCCGACACCTGCTCCCGAAGGCAGACCGATAGGTTCGTGCGGACCGACAACCTCGGGCAGAATGGACAGGTTTGCGCCAAGGCTTTTAGACCTTGGTCTGGCAGGAATGATAGGCAAGGGCGAGCGCTCTAAAGAAGTAAGAGATGCGGTAGTCAGGAACAAGGCTGTGTATCTGTGTGCTGTGGGCGGTGCGGGCGCACTGGCTTGCAAGTGCATAACCTCATGCGAGGTGGTAGCCTTTGACGATCTGGGATGTGAGTCAGTAAAGAAGCTTACGGTGGAGGACTTCCCTCTTGTGGTGGCTGATGACTGCTATGGCGGAGATATTTTTGAGAGCGGAAGAGCTCAGTATAAGATAGGATAAGTATGACCGACCGTAATTAGTTATGGTCGGTCAATATTTGATGTTTGTTAAAGTTTACAATTAGAAATTGCCGAAACTGTGCTTTGTTACAAATATTTGGGAGAAACGCGCTTAATCGTCAAATTTGCTTGACTTTTTGGGTGCGTGGTGATATGATAATTGTATGAGTTTGTGTGGATCGGCGTGTATTTTCGGAGAGTGCGAAGAAATGGAAGGCAATAAACTGGTATCATTTTCGGAGCTTCCCGACGAAGAGCTGGTCGGTGCAGCGGTAACGGATATAGAGGCTTTGAGTGAGCTTGTAAAGAGGTATCTGCCTGTGGTGCATTATTTGTCAGGGCAGTTTTCGGGAACTGCGAGAGATGATCTTGCGCAGGAAGGTACTATGGCGCTCATTAAGGCTGTAAGAAGCTATTCTCCCGATAAGGGGGCGAAGTTTGCGACCTATGCTTCAAGGTGTATAAGGAATAAGATGCTCTCGGAGTTGGGGAAGAATTCTCCGATAACTGATGACGAGGGCAATATTGATGACTTTTATGCCGCCGAGGAGACTGACCCTGAAAGGATCGTAGTCGAAAAGGAAGAGGCAAGGGAGCTTTATGAAAGGATAGCAAGGGAGCTCTCTCCGCTGGAGTGGAGTGCTTTTATGCTGTTTGCAGATCAGATGTCCTATGAGGATATTGCAAAAAGGCTGAATGTTTCCGTGAAGTCCGTTGACAATGCGATACAGAGGGCAAAAAGAAAGCTGAGGAGCATACTCTGGGAAACGGCTCGGTAGCTTAATTGAAGAGCATTGAAATCAAGGGTGTCGGTGCAAGTCCGACCCGAGCAAAATTTATCAAACGAGGTTGGAATTATGTACGAAGACAAGACATTGGTGTGCAAGGAATGCGGCAACGAGTTCGTATTTACAGCAGGAGAGCAGGAGTTCTATGCTGAAAAGGGCTTTGTAAACGAGCCGCAGAGATGCAAGGCTTGCAGAGATGCAAGAAAGGCAGCAAACAGAGCTGAGAGACAGACCTATACAGCAGTCTGTGCAGCTTGCGGCGGCGAAGCTGTTATCCCGTTCAAGCCCAGAGAGGATCGCCCTGTTTATTGCAGCGAGTGCTTTGCTAAGATGAAGGAACAGGACGCCTGATTATATTGTATCACTAAACAAAGAAAGACCCTGCAGGTTTATTGCCTGCAGGGTCTTTTTGCAGGGAAAACCCTGCAGTGCTCGCCGCACGGCTAATACGCGACGCACTTTTGCTTTGACTTCTCCTGCCTTGACCGCAGAGATAGAGAGTGCGGAATTAACAAAGCAGTAGGCTCCGATCTTTCGGAGCCTTAACTATTACATTTAACCTGTTCCCCGTTACCCGAAAATCATACCGCTACCGTGGTCTTGTATTTAAGGCTGATCTTGTCTGCCAGCAGCGCTATGAATTCGCTGTTTGTGGGCTTGCCCTTGCCCGTGTTTACCGTGTATCCGAAAAAGCTGTTAAGTACATCTACATCGCCCCTGTCCCATGCAATCTCTATTGCATGACGTATTGCTCTCTCGACCCGTGAAGGCGTGGTCGAGAATTTTTTTGCCACCGCAGGATACAATAGCTTTGTCACACTCTCCAGCATTTCCTTGTCCTCAACCGACAGCATTATAGCCTCCCGCAGATAATGATACCCCTTTATGTGCGCAGGCACACCTATCCGATGTATCATGTCTGTGACTACTATCTCCAGATTGAAGCTTGACCTAGGGCTCATAGGCAGTCCGTTTCCGCTGTCCGTTCCTATATCAAGCATTGACTTTATCCTGTCGCCCAGCACCTTAACGTCAAAGGGCTTGAGCATAAAGTACGATGCCCCCGAGTTCATAACCTGATTTTCTATGAACGAGTTCTCATACGCACTCGTGACTATGAACTTCGGCTGCTTGTAGTTTGAGCTTTTTATCTTTCTGATAAGCTCTATCGCATCAAGCCCGGGCATTACAGCGTCAATAATGACAACGTCAGGCTGTTCGTTTCTGATTGCATCGTAAATTACTGTGCCGTCTTTCTGCCTTGTTATTACGAAGAAGCCCAGCGCCCTCAGTGATGCTGCGCACGAAACTCCGTACTGTGCTGTGTCGTCTCCTATCAGTATCTTGATCTTGCTTGTCATATTGATTCCTCCGTTTTATATGTCATTTCAGAGGAGCCTCTCTGCCCCTCTCACGAGTTTTATCATAACACATTAAACATTCAAAATCAATAGTTTTTTGGATAAATCGTCATATTTTTTGCGACATATTTGTATTATATAACCAACAGATTTACATATATTATTCATATTCCCGAAATTTTTGAATGTTCCGACATTTTTCGATTTTTCATCGCAAAACCTGCACTTTCTGCCCGAAGCTAGTCAAATTCACGCAAATGTGAGTACATTTTGTCGGCAAAGATCGCATAGCCACCGGTAGAGTCATCAACAAACACATGAGTTACCGCCCCGACTATACGGCCGTTCTGGATAAGAGGAGAACCACTCATTCCCTGAACAATACCGCCTGCACAGTCGATAAGGCGCTCATCGGTAACATGAATTACCATATCATGCTCAGCACCGTCTGAGAGGTTTACTTCCTCTATCTCCACTGTGTACGCCTTAGCTCCTGTCCCGTCAACGCTTGTAAGCATAAGTGCCTCGCCCTCTTCAATCTCGTACGGAAAAGCTATCGGAAGCTCAGCCTTATCCTTTACAGGGTCGCTCTCCAGCGTGCCGTAAACACCCTCGGAGCTGTTCTCCCTGATCTCTCCTATTGAGGCAGAATTCCTGAACTCCCCTATCAGCTGCCCCGGAGAGCCCGACTCCGACTTTATGATACCGGTAAGCTTTATCTCGCCCACAGTGCCCTCTGCAAGGCCTATTTCCTGCCTTGTGTCACTGTCGCAGACTGCGTGCCCCAGCCCCGCAAAAGCCCCTGTAGAGCGCTCATAAAAGGTCAGAGTGCCTATCCCTGCAGATGAGTCACGCACCCATAAGCCTGCTTTATAGCTCCCCTCCGAAAGCTCAGGCTCAAGCTCCAGTGTCATAGCTTTGCCGCCTCTGTCTATCTTCACATCACAGGGCTGACCCAGACTCTCGGAAAAAGCCTTCGCCAGATCGGAGTTGCCCGAAATTATCTCTCCGTCGACCTCATTGATAACATCACCTACCCTGATGCCTGCTTCCTTTGCAGGAGAACGCCCTCCGACCTCCTGTATATCAACAACTATGACCCCGTCTGAAAGCACCCTTAGGCCTATCGGCTCTCCGCCCGGCACAGCATAAGGGCGCTGAGCACTGTGTGTTTTAACGTCTTTTATCGGCAATGCGCCCAAAAGCATAAGTGTAGAGTCTGAGCTTTCAGCATTACCAAAAGCCTCAACCGCCGTCTGCCGAGAACGCTCAGCCGTTATCGGAATAGTACTGTGAATTGTAAGGTGCTCACCCCGACATACATTATAGGTGTCAGGCAAAGCCCTTCCGTAATAGCCGACTGCGCTCAGAAGCGTGAGCATAAGCGCCCCCGAGGTGATAGCTGTGGTTTTTATAAGTCTTTTCATTTTTATTATCCTTTCATAATTTGATCGCTGTTTTTATTTTTGACCGCCGAACATTTTTAATTCAGCTTCGCTCACAAGTATTATTTGTCTTGGAAAAGAGAAGTTACGAAATTTGGTGTTGATATTTCAGACGATCTGTGTTATAATATTTTATATTGTTATTAATTTCAAAAATATCATAAGGAGATATTAGCTATGGCTGAAAAATACAGCGTAACACTCACTGATTTTATTCTGAATGACGGCAAAAATATGCCCGAGGAATTTGAAGTATATGTTGTCATAATGGATGACGGAAGCCTCTCCGCAGGCTGTTGGGATGAGGGTTCATACTACACGGAGCAGGGCCTCCCCGGGTGCTTTGCACAGTCAAGAGGCGGCTCTATCAAGCTTTCTGAGGTCAAGGCATGGATCCCTATTGAGAAGTTTCATATTTAAGGCTTCCTGTTAATCATAAACCATAAAAGAGGTATAATATGTCAAAAAAGGACAGGCTTAAAGCTCAGAAGGCTAAACAGGACAGACTGAAAAAGCAGGCTGAGCTTGAAGAGAAAAGAGAAAAGGAAGAATTTGAAGAAGGCAAAAAAGAAAGCCGTTCTGTAAAAAGAATGAAAAAGAAGGGCGGTATCAAGGACGAGGGCGTTTACTACCTTATACTGAAGATACTTATGCTCGTCGGATACGGCTACTCGGTCTTTTTCTACGGCTTCATCACTATAATTGGTATTACAGGCAAGTACATAGAGCCTACACCCCCGAAGTGGGTGCTCTGGGCTTTTGTAACAGGTGTTGCCGCTATGACAGCAGGGCTGTTCCTGACCTTCTTTAAGAAGTACTTTATTGCCTTTGCTCTTTGTGTGGGCGGAATGGCTGCGTATCTCAAGGGCGGAAGCTATCTTATAAACAAGATAAAGGACTACCTTGCCACCCACACCGTAGAGCCCGCCCTCATGGATATGGATAAGGACTATATGCTAAGGTTTTACCCTGTTATCGTGATAGGTGTTATCTCGTTTGCACTGCTTTTAATCACGGTAATAAGGCTTCTGCTTATCAGGAAAAGAAAGCAGCAGATCAAGGACAGTGCCCCGGTCAAGAGCATTGTCGAGGACTGAGTTCGTTCATAAATTTCTGCCCGTTAACTAATTGTGCAAAGGTGCTGAATTTGGATTTTCAAATTTGGCACTTTTTTTTACTCGGACCTATTGACTTATTTAGCAGGTATGGTATAATAGTAAATGTTCGATATGATGATGTTAATAAATATAGCGGCCACAATATGTAGTGGTTCAGTCAGAATTTTTGCAATTACTGTAAGGGAGAGAAAAGCATGAAGATCATCAAGAGAAGCGGTGTGGAAAACGTTTTTGACAGAGTAAAGATCGAGAATGCTGTCAAGAAAGCGAACATCACCGTTGACGAGCCTGACAGGCTCTCTGAGAAGGAAGTAAAGGATATAGCCAAGGATATCGAGGACCGCTGTGGTCAGATGGACAGGGCTATGGATGTCGAGACTATTCAGGACTGGGTAGAGGCCGACATCATGAAGCACGGAAAGTACACCGTTGCAAAGCACTACATCACCTACAGATATGAGCGTTCTATTGTGCGTCAGGCTAATACTACCGACAAGCAGATACTCTCGCTTCTGAACTTCGAGAACGAAGAGGTCAAGCAGGAGAACTCCAACAAGAACCCTACTGTAAACTCCGTTCAGAGAGACTATATGGCAGGCGAGGTCAGCAAGGATATTACTAAGAGATTTCTACTCCCCGATGATATAGTTGAGGCTCACGAGAAGGGTCTTATTCACTTCCATGATGCTGATTATTTTGCTCAGCATATGCATAACTGCTGTCTGGTAAACCTTGAGGATATGCTCCAGAACGGCACAGTTATCAGCGAGGTAATGATAGAGAAGCCTCACAGCTTTTCCACTGCCTGCAATATCGCAACACAGGCTATAGCTCAGATAGCTTCCTCTCAGTACGGCGGCCAGAGCATTACGCTTTCGCACTTAGCACCCTTTGTTCAGGTGTCGAGAGACAAGTACCGCAGAGAGGTAAAGAAGGAATTTGAAGAGCTGGGTCTGCCTGCTGATGAGGAGACCATCAACAAAGCTGCCGAGATGAGAGTCAAGGCCGAGATAGTTCAGGGTGTGCAGATGATACAGTATCAGGTCATCACACTTATGACTACTAACGGACAGGCTCCGTTTGTAACGATCTTTATGTACCTTGATGAAGTGCCCGAGGGTCAGACCAGAGATGACCTTGCAGCTATTATCGAGGAAATGCTCAGACAGCGTATTCAGGGCGTTAAGAACGAAAAGGGAGTGTTTATTACTCCTGCCTTCCCGAAGCTTATCTATGCTCTTGACGAGGACAACGTAAGGGAAGGCACTAAGTACTGGTACCTTACAAAGCTTGCCGCAAAATGCACAGCAAAGAGAATGGTGCCCGACTACATCAGCGCAAAGGTTATGAGAGAGCTCAAGGGCGGAGATGTTTATACCTGCATGGGCTGCCGTTCGTTCCTCACCCCCGACAGATTTACCGATAAGGGCATAGGCAATATAGCAAAGGCCAAAAACTATAAGCCCGGTCAGCACAAGTACTACGGACGCTTCAATCAGGGCGTTGTAACGCTGAACCTTGTTGATATTGCCTGTTCCTCGGGCAAGGATATGCAGAAGTTCTGGAAAATCTTCGATGAAAGGCTGGAGCTTTGCAGAAGAGCCCTCATGCTCAGACATGAGAGACTCAAGGGTACAGCCTCCGATGTTGCGCCTATACTCTGGCAGAACGGTGCTCTCGCAAGACTTGAAAAGGGAGAGACTATCGACAAGCTTCTTTATGACGGATATTCAACTATATCTCTCGGCTACGCAGGTTTGTGCGAGTGCGTAAGATATATGACAGGTGCATCTCATACAGACCCTAACTCCACTCCGTTCGCTCTGGAGGTTATGAAGTACCTCAACGATGCCTGCGCTAAGTGGAAGGCTGAGACAAACATAGATTTCAGCATTTACGGCACTCCGCTGGAGTCCACTACATATAAGTTCGCAAGGTGCTTACAGACACGCTTCGGTATAATCGAGGGTGTTACCGATAAGAACTATATCACAAACAGCTATCATGTTCACGTTACTGAGAAGATAGATGCATTCGATAAGCTGAGCTTTGAGTCTCAGTTCCAGGCACTCTCTCCGGGAGGAGCTATCAGCTATGTTGAAGTACCCAATATGCAGCAGAACATTGAGGGCGTGCTTGCGGTAATGCAGTTTATATATGACAACATCATGTATGCCGAGCTCAACACAAAGAGCGATTACTGTCAGGTATGCGGCTTTGACGGTGAGATACAGATCGTCAAGGAAGACGGCAAACTCATCTGGGAGTGCCCGAACTGCGGCAACAGAGACCAGAGCAAGCTCAATGTAGCAAGACGTACCTGCGGATATATCGGAACACAGTTCTGGAACCAGGGCAGAACTCAGGAAATAATGGACAGAGTTTTGCACCTGTAAGCAGCTCTGCACTTTACTGAAAAAAGCCCCCTCTCAATGGGAGGGGGTCTTATTATAGGAGGCCTTATGAACTACTGTGCAATAAAAAAGACCGACATCGCTGACGGCCCCGGTGTAAGGGTAACTCTGTTCGTATCGGGGTGCAGACACCACTGTAAAGGCTGTTTTCAGCCCGAGACATGGAGCTTTGATTATGGACAGCCCTTCACCGAGGACACCTGTAAGGAGCTTATAGCCGCCCTCTCAAAGTCATATATCAAGGGTCTGACGCTTCTGGGCGGTGAGCCTATGGAGCCCGACAATCAGAGAGCTCTGCTGCCCTTCCTGCGTGAGATAAGAGAAAAGCTCCCTCAGAAGAACGTCTGGTGCTACACAGGCTGTACACTTGAAAAGGACCTCTTAAAGGACGCAGGAAACGGCTACCGCACAGAGGTAACAGACGAGTTTCTGTCGCTCATAGATGTGCTTGTTGACGGAGAGTTCATGCTTGAAAAGAGAAACCTGATGCTTAAATTCAGGGGCTCTGAGAATCAGAGGCTTATTGATCTGCCCGTTTCTCTCGAAGAAGGCAGAGTGATAACTCTCCCTGATGAATAAAAAAAGACCCCTCGGGGTCTTTTTTTTGACTTGCAAAGACAAGTAAAGTATGCTATAATAGTATGGTAAACCAAAATGTCAGGAGGTCTGCGTATGAATGAGCCAATGTGGAAGAGCATAATTGCCGACTCTGTCAAGGCTGAAAAAAGCAGACAGGAAACAGGAGATAACACTCAGGAAAAGAAATATTACAGCTCAATGACCGAAGACGAGGAGCTCGAAGCTGAGGTCACGAGAAGAAGGCTCGAAGCTGAAAGAAAACGTGCCGCAAGAAAAAGAGCCGAACAGATCCGTATAAGACAAAACCGTATTATAGCTTTCTGTGCCTTAGTAACGGTCATAATGATTATCATATCTATAGTAGTTTACAAAAGCAGGAGTAATGCCGCAGCTTCGGAAAGCTCCTCGACAGTCAGTACTGAGATCAAGTCCGTGACTAAGAAGACCGAGAGCAAGGCTGAAAGCTCATCAAAGGCTGTGGAAAAAGAGCAGGAATCCAAGCATAAGATAGAACAGAACAACGGAATGACCTTTGTTGATGATATTCTTATTGTGAATAAAACCTATTCCCTGCCCGAGGACTATGACCCCGGGGTAAGTCAGGTGGCGCTGAATGCCTTCAATGAAATGGCTGAGGCAGCCTCCGCTGACGGAATAAGCCTATGGATAAATTCGGGATACCGTTCCTATCAGGAGCAGGAAGAGCTTTATAACGGCTATGCTTCGGAGAGAGGCACCGAAGCGGCTGATGAAGTCTCCTCAAGACCCGGGCACTCAGAGCATCAGACAGGGCTTGCCTTTGATGTAAACGACACAAGCTTCGGCTTTGAGGGCTCTGCCGAGGCCGACTGGCTGACTGAGCATTGCCCCGAATACGGCTTTATAATCCGCTTTCCCGAGGGGAAGGACAAGTACACAGGCTACACCTACGAGCCCTGGCATATACGCTATCTCGGAACAAAGCTTGCTAAGGAAATTACCGACAGCGGGCTTTCGCTGGAGGAGTACCTGGATATAACGTCGGAATACAATGATGAATAAAGCTTTTTTAAAACCCATTTCTTTTCAGATTTGGGTTTTCAGCATATCAAATGACAATAGCACTAATTATATGCAATAAAACGATCGGAGGGCAGCAAATGTCTAAGCAAGAAAAAACAGCCGAAAAAAGCGGAAGGCATCTGCTTGCAGCAGCATTAATTGCACTGTTTTTTACCGCAGCAGCAGTTGTTTACCAGCCGATAGAATTGTTTTTTTCAATTCAGAATGACTATACTGTAGGTCTGATCCCTGTTATTATCAGACTTCTGCCCATTGCTGCTTTAACATTCACAATAGTGTTTCTTTCCTGCGCTCTGACCAAAGGCAAGGCAAAGGAGATCTGCTGCTGTATCTGGACAGGCTTAGGGCTTGCATTATATATTGAATCAAACTTTTTTTCATTAAGATTGCATAGGCTTGACGGAACACCGTATAACGAACAGCCGCTTTGGATAATCATCGAGATTATTGTATGGGCATTACTGATAGCACTGCCGTTTATATTCCGCAGGCTTTTCTACAGACTTATATACCGCGCGTTTATAATAGTCTCCTCAGCCATTCTGTTTATGCTGACCGTTTCTACTGTAACTCAGATAATCGCCGCCCCTTATATCAGAACCGGCAGCGATATGCAGGTCGCAGTAACCAATAAAGATATATGGAAATACTCAAGCAGTAAAAATTTTATTATTATTCTTACCGATGAATACGACCTTCACTGCTTTGAAAATGCTATGGAGCAGGACCCTGAAACGATAAACAAGTTCAGCGGCTTTACTTTCTATTCAAATACAATAGGAATGCATTCGGGCACTTTAGAGGCTGTTCCGTATATGTTTACAGCTGAGGATGATGAAATCAAGAGCCGACATTACTACAATGAGGATTTTTTCAAAGCTCTTTCAGATAACGGCTTCAAAACTGATCTGTATTCTTCTGTCAGCCTTTTCGCAGATAAAATTTATGACACATACTCACAAAACACCGACGCTGTACATCTCAAACCAAAAGATGAAACTGCCTTCTTTGGCCTGCTTATGAAATTCTCGGCATACAAGCTGATGCCGTCAGTGCTGAAAAAGCCCTTCTGGATGGATACAAAAGATTTTGAGAACTTTATAACCTATGATCCGGATAAGGATGGTCTGGTCAAGTGGGACAGTGATAATACTGTTTTCTACAAATCGCTGCCCGATTCAATAGAGCTCACCGATGAACCTTGCTTCAAGTTCATTTACCTTGACGGACTTCACTATCCTCGTATACTGACATCTGACCTCACAAGTAATGAAGAGGGCAACAACAACGCATTTGACACTGCAATCGGTATAAATAAAATGCTGGCTGAGTATCTGGAGCTGCTCAAAAAGGGCGGCGTGTACGATAACTCCGACATCATTATACTTGCGGATCACGGACTTAGGCAAAAGGGCGAGCCAACTCTGCCTAAGGCAGAATTGGGACTGACTCCGCTTTTATTGATTAAGAGAGCAGGAGAAAGCGGTGAATTAAATGTATCAAAAGCACCGATCTCACATAAGGATTTATATCCCACATTCATGTATCTGGCAGGAAGCAAAACCGATGATGAAACCGTTTTTGACATTCCCGAAGACCAAAGACGTGAGCGTTATCACACAGAGGCAGGCAGTATCTCTGAAAATGTTGACGAATTAGATTCATACTGAGCGCATAAAAACAGGCTGACCGATTGGTCAGCCTGCTGTTTTTTAGCTGTTCTTTCTCTTCTTATTCTTTCTCACCGTGATATTATGGTGCTCGGCAGGCTTTAATACCTGCTCACGCTTAGGTGCATTGTTCTGCCTTACCTGTACGGTGAAGAGCATTCTTACTGTATCCTCACGGATCGATGCTACCATGTCATCGAACATATCCATACCCTCAACACGGTACTCAACTACAGGATTTCTCTGACCGTAGGAACGCAGTCCGATACCACGCTTGAGCTCCTCCATATCGTCGATGTGATCCATCCACTTTGTATCTACGACTTTAAGAAGCACAACTCTCTCGATCTCTCTGAGGATAGGTGTAGAAAGGTCCTCTTCTCTCTTCTCATAGATCTTCAGAGCTCTCTCTGTAAGCTGGTCAATGATCTTCTCACGGGTCAGATCATCAAGCTCCTGCGGTGTGTATTCAAAGTCGCTCTCGACTGTGATAAGTCCCATAAGTCTGTCTTTAAGTCCCTGTAAGTTCCAGTCATCGGTGATGTCACCCACAAGATACATATTAACAGAGTCTGCCACGAAATCCTTTATCATGGTGATAATATCCTCATGGAGAACTGCACCGTCAGGATCGGAGCCGCCCTCAACACCGCTGTCGAGCACGCGCTGTCTCTGACCGTAGATGATCTCACGCTGAGTGTTCATAACGTCATCGTAATTAAGGACGTTCTTTCTGATGTTGAAGTTTCTGCCCTCGATCTTCTTCTGCGAGGATTCAATAACTCCCGACAGCATCTTCGACTGGATAGGTGTATTCTCATCAACGTTGAGCCTGTCCATCATAGCTGTGATACGCTCACCGCCGAAAATTCTCATAAGGTCGTCTTCAAGGCTGAGGAAGAAGGTGCTCTCACCCGGGTCTCCCTGACGGCCTGAACGTCCTCTGAGCTGGTTGTCTATACGTCTGGATTCGTGTCTTTCAGTACCGATAATGTAAAGTCCTCCTGCTTCCTTTACCTTTTCGGCAAGCTCCTTTATCTCCTCGGAATATTTCTCATAAGCCTTTCTGTAAAGCTTTCTTGCCTCAAGCACATCGGGGTCATCAGTATTCGAGAAGCCCGAAGCCTCAACAGCACATTCCTCGCTGTAGCCCTGCTTCTGAACGTCCTGGAGCGCTCTGTACTCAGCGTTACCGCCGAGGAGTATATCGGTACCACGGCCTGCCATGTTAGTAGCAATAGTAACCGAGCCGAACTTACCTGCCTGAGCTACGATAAATGCTTCCTTATCGTGGTGCTTTGCATTGAGGACCTCATGCTTTATGCCCTTTGCTTTCAGCAGTCTTGACAGATACTCCGACTTCTCGATTGAAACAGTACCAACCAGAACAGGCTGACCCTTCTTATGGCACTCGATTATCTGCTCAATAACTGCATTAAACTTGCCCTTCTCGGTCTTGTATACAACATCGGGGTGATCTATTCTTATTACGGGCTTGTTGGTAGGCACCTCGATAACATCGAGCTTGTAGATCTCTCTGAACTCGTCTTCCTCGGTAAGAGCAGTACCTGTCATACCCGAAAGCTTTCCGTACAGACGGAAATAGTTCTGATATGTAATGGTAGCGATAGTCTTTGACTCTCTTTTTACCTCAACGTTCTCCTTAGCCTCGATAGCCTGATGCAGACCGTCATTAAAACGTCTGCCCTGCATGATACGGCCTGTGAACTCATCAACGATAAGCACCTCACCGTCCTTAACGATGTAGTCAACACCGTTTTTCATAACGCCGTTAGCCTTGATAGCCTGATTTACATGGTGAGAAATAGTCATATTCTCCTGATCCATAAGGTTCACGATATGGAACCACTTCTCAGCCTTCTTTACGCCGCTTTTGGTAAGGGTTGCGGTCTTAGCCTTCTCATCAATGATATAATCACCGTCGAGCAGGTCATTATCTGCCTTGTCGTCCATCTCAACGACTGTAATAGGCTTCAGCGTTTTTGCAAACCTGTCAGCCTCGGAATAGAGTGTAGTTGACTTGTCGCCCTGACCCGAAATAATAAGCGGAGTTCTTGCCTCATCTATAAGGATAGAGTCAACCTCATCGACGATAGCGAAGGCGTGCTCTCTCTGCACCTTGTCCTTTTTGTAGATGACCATATTATCACGCAGATAGTCAAAGCCGAACTCGGTATTAGTGCCGTAAGTAATATCGGCATTGTAAGCCTGCTTCTTGGTCTCCTTGTCCATACCTGTGAGGACAACGCCTATAGATGTATTAAGGAAGTGGAACACCTTGCCCATTTCCTCGGACTGGAACTTCGCGAGGAAGTCATTTACCGTTACAACGTGAACGCCCTTGCCTGTCAGCGAATTAGCATAAGCGGCAAGACACGCAACGAGAGTTTTACCCTCACCTGTTTTCATCTCTGCGATACGGCCCTGATGAAGAACTATCGCACCGATAATCTGTACGGGGAAGGGCTTTTTGCCGAGCACTCTCCATGCGGCCTCACGGCATACAGCGAGCGCATCGGGCAGCACGTCATCGAGAGTAGACAGCTCATCGAGCTTACCTCTGAGCACTTCGGTCTGTTTACCGAGCTCCTCGTCTGACATAGCCTCATATTTACTTTCAAGCTCAAGCACCTTATTCTTGATCGGCTCGATCTTAGCGAGCTCCTTCTTTGAATAGTTGCCGAACACCTTATCAAATAGACCCATTATCAATCACCTTTACTGTTTTTTCGTAGTCTTTTACTTTCCTGTGCTCTCACGCAATGTATCTCAAATATACAAAAACACTATTATATTATACTATAATAAAGCCTAAATGTCAAGTACTTCAATATAAGCGGTGTTGCCTTAATTGTTGTCCGAGCCATGCTTGTATGCATAAGCTTTAAGCACAGCAAGCTGAGTTTTTGCATCGGGGAGCCGGTTATTCATTACCATTTCATAGGCTTCCCTGAGAGGCATTTTTATAACGTCAAGGAACTCTCCGTCATCAAGGTCCTGCTCACCAAAATAAAGACCCTCTGCAAGATACATATGGATTATCTCGGTATCATATGCCACTGTCGGGTACAGACAGCCGAGGTATATCATATTTTCTGCCTCTGCACCGATCTCTTCTTTGAGCTCTCTTATTCCGCACTTGAGGGGGTCTTCTCCGTACTCAAGCTTTCCTGCGGGCAGCTCGGTCAGAGCTGTCGAAAAAGGATAGCGAAACTGCTTTACCATAAAGATATTTTCCTCTTCATCAAGGGCGGCTATGCACACACCGCCCGGGTGATGAATGACCTCTCTGGTCGCCTTGTAGCCGTTTTCAAGCTCTACCTCGTCACGGGTGAGGTGTATAACCACTCCTTTGAAGAGCTCCTCGCTTGATATTTTTTTCTCATTCTGATACATCAGTGCTGTCCTCCTTTAGGGTGTCAACAGAGTTTTCCTCTTCCGTCTTTTCAGCCTTCGGCTTGTCTGAGACAGGAGCTTTTTTCTTCTTTGGCTTTCCTGCAGGCTGAAGCGTCTTTCTCTTGTTATAGTCATAAGCCATATAGCCTATAAAGCTTACAACACCTGCGCCCGACATCAGCAGACCGAGGTTTGCTCCTCTTGTCTTGTATGTGAATTCGATCTTAACGTCACCCTCGGGGCAGAGCACAGCCATAAAGCCGTAGCTTACCTTCTCGATCTTTGTTTCTCTGCCGTTTACCTTGGCAGTCCAGCCCTCGTCATAAGGTACCGAGAAGAACATAAGGTTCTGCTTGTCAAGAGTTGCTGTAGCTGTAAAGCCGTGAGTATCATATTCAAAGGTGTCGCAGGCGCTTTCTCTTCTGTCAAGAGCATTTTTATAGTATTCGTTCTCGCTGAAATCGGCAGTCTCAAACTTCTTGTACTGCAGCAGACTTGCATAGCTTACAGCCTGATTTTCATCAAGCACCAGAGCCTTCATAAATATGTTAGGTCTCTGATCCTCGGAAGCATTCTGAACGTCCTTGTCAAAGGTGAAATAGTCATAGGTGAAGCCCATTGGCACATAGTACTTGTTTTCATACACATTAAAGCCGTTCTGAGTATCAACATACTTGAAGCCCTTCAGCTGAGAGAGTGTCTTCGGCGTGGATATTTTCTCCTCGCCCGACCTCTGCTTTTCGGGGAGCTCCTTGAAATAGTACTTAACCGAGAACAGGCTTCTCAGAGCATAAAGCTTGGGCTCCATTCTCGACGCAACGTCACGGGTCTGTCCGATAGAGGAGTAGAAGTCCATAATAGAGGTGCTGACTACACTGTGGAAGCATCTCATAGAGGACAGCCCCCAGAACATACACCAGTTATCGACATTTTCCGACGTATCTATTCTGTAGAAATTATTCTTGTCAACATAGTACTCGGAGTTTTTCTCCAGCTTTTCCATGTTGATGTTGTCAGCGCCGTTTATAGCCCTCTTGATATAGTCGGCATTGTCATTTCCCTGAGTAACACCGTATATAACCGAGGAAGCCATACAGATCACGCAGGCACCTGTCGTCATTGCGACAGCTACCTTCATATAGTTTATTTTCTGCTTTCCGATGTAGTAAATAAGCACTCCGAGGGCAACGGTCATAATAATTGTAACAGCCGCCTGAACATAGTAAAGCTCGATATACTCGGGCACCTTTCCGTATACGGTCTTTCCGTCTTCTACCTTCGGGAGCATTCCTATGCCTAAGAATATTGCCGCTGCAACAGCACAGGGAATAAAGCCCTTTTTGAGGTCGTCCTTGTTATCTGTGAGGACTACTGCCGTCATCATACACATAATGAGTATCGGCATATAGTACCATCTCGCATAGTAAGAAGCGTTAAACAGTATAAACGAGGAGTTGAGTATAGGTACGCAGGCCATAATTCCGAAAACAATGACAGCCTTTGTGGCCCAGTGCTTGAACCTCTTTGTCCTCATAAAGGCGATAACGCCTGCCATGGAGAACATCGGCAGGTATCCTGCGAGAGATGCCCAGCGAGCCCTGTCGGAATTAAGGATATTGATACGGGCAGGCATATCGGACATCATAAAGAACGCCTGAATAATACGCGGTATTCTTACATTCTCCGCATAGATAACAAGGTCAAGCCCGTAAAGCCTCTCGTTTACACGGTAGTTGTTGAACAGGTCTATTATCGCAGGCAGGAGTATAAAGCCCGAAATGAGCACTCCTATTACAGCCTCACCGATAAGCATTGCGAATTTCTTCATATCAATGTCGAACTGCTCATCCGTACATCTGATAAAGAAGTAAACAACTACGAATACAACCTCGCACACGAAGAAGAAATAGCTGATAGTTGCGCACAGTGCCACAGTCAGAGCGAAAAGCCCCTTCTTATTCTCCTTGACAAGCTTCTCAAAGGCGAGCAGCATCAGCGGGAAGAACGCTGTAGCATCGTGGAAGTGATTGAAGAACACATTGTATGCCTGAAAGCCCGAGAACGCATAAAGCAGTCCGCCGATAGCGCAGGCTTCCACGTTGTCGGAAAAGTACCTGATGTAAGCATAAGCTGTGCAGGCAGCTACAGCCGTTTTAAGACAGAGCAGCCACGGCAGCAGATAGGGCACTACCGATGACGGGAAAATAGTCGTCAGCCAGAAAAACGGCGAGCCCAGCAAATAGAACGAATATGAGTTCACAAAGCCCGAGCCGAGGTCGGTTCCCCAGTCCCATGCCATATTGCCCGCACGGACAGCGTCGTGTGCGTGCTGATAGAACATCACCTGCTGAGAGTTGAAGTCTCCGTAATAAAGGAAAATACCCTTATTTACGATAAGTGACGGAATAAACGAAACACTCATTCCGAGGAACGCGGCAATAAACAGGAATTTATACATTTCCCTCTTCCGCTGTCCGGGGAGTGTCCCCTGACGTTTCAAAAAGCTCATTTTACACCGATCCTTAAATATCTATTTTGTGTACAACACAACTATATATTATATCACAGATTTCTGCACTTGTAAAGGGGTAAAAGCTCTTATTTAGATGACAGCGTGTGCAGGACAGAAACTTTCTTTTTGAGGATATATTGACGTTTGGAATATATTGTGATATAATTATCCGTAGTTAGTCTTGACTAATCAGAAGCGCGGTCAGGTCATCATACTGACGAGCCGCATATTATATGCACGTTGATCTGAATAGAAATACGGCTATGATCTGAAAAGCCAGCTGCTGAAGCTTATTGTTATATTTCCTGCGGCTTCGGCGCTTGCAGCGTGGATATGCAGCAGGTTTTAAAGAGCTTCTGTAAAGCCCGGAATTGACAAAAGCCTTTGCGCTGTGGTATAATGTTTGGAGTTTACAGAAAGCAGGTGAACTTGCTGTGCCAAAGGAGAAAGCTCTGCATAACAAAACAATAAATACTACTCTGTCCGAGGGCCTGAAATATCTTGCAAGGTGCATAAAGGTGAAAAGCTCCGTTGAAAGCATTGAGTCTGTGCTGGACAAGACTGTCAGGGGAGATACCTTTGAGGTGATGCCGCTGCTTCCGGGGGAGCTTGCAGACCTCGTAATTGCTGACCCGCCCTACAATCTGACCAAAAGCTATGCAGGAAGCTGCTTCACAAAGAAAAAGACTGAGGAATATGAGGAATACACCCGAAAATGGCTCACTGAAGTGAGCAGGCTGATGAAGCCCGATGCATCGATCTATGTGTGCTGTGACTGGGAGAGCAGTCTGATAATAGGCAGGGTGCTGGGAGAATTCTTTAACGTAAAATCCCGTATCACATGGGAGAGAGACAAGGGCAGAGGTGCTAAAACGAACTGGAAAAACTGCCTTGAGGATATCTGGTTTGCAACAAAGGGAAAATCCTACACCTTTAACCTTGATGCTGTGATGATGCGCAAAAAAGTCTTAGCTCCCTACCGCCAGAACGGAGAGCCAAAGGGCTGGACAGAATATGAAGACGGCAACTACAGGGATACCTGCCCGTCGAATTTCTGGGACGATATAACGATACCCTTCTGGTCAATGCCCGAAAACACTGAGCACCCGACCCAGAAGCCCGAAAAGCTTATTGCAAAGCTTATTCTTGCAAGTTCAGATGAGGGCGATGTTGTGTTTGACCCGTTTCTGGGCTCGGGAACTACAAGCGTAACCGCAAAGAAGCTCGGCAGGCATTATATAGGAATAGAAAACGTAGACCAGTACTGCCTCTGGACTGAGGAGCGCCTTGAAATGGCAGAGAGCGATAAAACCATTCAGGGCTTTACTGACGGAGTGTTCTGGGAGAGAAACACCCTGATTGAGCAGAGAAAGAAAAACAAATGAGAGACATCGTAAGCGCGGCTGCGCTTGAGAGGGAGTTTTTTATAAAAACCGAAACAAGCCCTTTACATCGGAGGGAATTTGTGATATAATTGTTTCAATGATATTTTTCTTTTCCTATTGCCATTTTATGCTTCTGCTTCGTATATACTTATACAGAGGTATAACCGAAGTAATAAAAAATTGGAGGTAAATAACTATGAGTGAAATTTTAGATCTTGACACACTGGCAGCAGTCAGCGGAGGAGCTTTTGACAAGAACGGTAACCTTATTGCATATTGCAAAAGATGCGGCAAGAAGGTAAAACTTGTGAGAATGGAAAGAAGAGGCGGCGTCACAGGTATTTTCGTCTGCGAAAACGCAAAATGTGAGGAACGCGGCAAGGAGAAGGACAGCTCACAGGTTAGACTCTGAGTTCTGACAGGCAAATTCGGCAAAGGAGATGTATCATAATGGAGAATAAGCTTAATGAATTGTTTGCCCGTCAGAGATTCTTTGGCAACAAAAAGCTTGCAGATATTATAGACGATGTTCAGAAACGCTATTACGAAAAGGAACTCTCCGAAGATGATCTGGAGATGGTATCCGCTGCGGGTGAGCCTGATATCAGCAAGCTCAGGGGGCTTACGCAAGATAAGAAGGACTGACTATGATAACCCTTACCTCTAAACAACCCGATAAATCAGAGCTTTATGCTGAGTATCACCATAAAGTCATGGCTTATATCAGAAGCAGGATAACCTCGAAGGAGGATGCTGAGGATATTTGTCACGATGTGTTTATAAAGGTGTATGCAAAGTATGACAGCTTTGACAGCTCGAAAAGCAGTATTTCAACGTGGATATTTACTATTACGAGAAACACATTGACTGATTTTTTCAGAACCTCGAAGCAGACCTCTGAGCTGACCGAGGAAGCTGCCGTATCGGATCAGGAGAGTGAGGAGCTGCTTTATGACCTTGCGGAGGCACTCGAAGAGCTGCCGCAGGAGCAGAGGGATATTATAGTTCTGAGGTATTATAAAGGTCTTACTCTTACGGAGATATCGAAGACTATGAACATTTCCTACGGAATGGTTAAAGTAAAGCATAATCAGGCGCTGGCGCATCTGAAAAACAGAATGGACTAGCGCAGAGAGGAGGATACTATGAGCGCAGAGGAGAAATTTGCGAAGGTATTCAGCGAAAACAGCAAGGCAAAGGAAGAGCTTCTTGATATACTTAACAAAAGCGCTGATACAGGTGTTCTCAGTGATGATCAGGTAGAGGCTATTGTTGCCTGTGCTGCGAGATATGATATTGATATGACCGAGGGCGAGCTTAACGAAGACGCTCTTGACGAGGTATCTGGCGGAGTGCATATCGGACTTAATGATATGCCGATCAAGGTGCAGCTTATAAATATGCTGTCGCAGCAGGGATTGCTCGCCGGCCTGAACACTGCTGATAAGAATAATCAAAAGAAAAGATAAGCATACTGAATGCAGAACTAAAGCCCCGACTAAGCCGGGGCTTTTTATGTTTGCTTATCAAAGCTATGTGAATGTAGATCACTTGGGCCTCATCGTCATCTTAGGCTTTGGCTTTTCTATTGTTTTTTCGGGCTCATGCTTAGGCTTAACATTCTCTTCCTTGATAGCTGCACCGGTATGTGCTGCAAGGTCTTTTATAAGGTCATTTGCATCGTTGTTTGTTATCTTACCGAAGAGCGCCTTTATATCCTTGACATTTTTAACTTCCTTCATCATATGCTTGATACCGGGGTGCTCCTTCAGCGATTCAGTATTGTCTGCTATTGCCTGATCGCTCAGAAGCTCCTTTTTCAGCTCTGCTCTCGCAGCTTTAAGCTCCTCACCCTCCATGTCAAGGGTAAGCGCCTTGATAGTGTTTCTCGCTGTCTTTTCAGCTATCACCCTTGCGACATAATTTTCAAGCCTTGTCTTTTCAGCTTCAAAGTCCTTTCCGCTAAGATCATCTGAAAGCTCATTTATCTCCTCTCCATATACCTTGTTACCCATTCTTATAGTCTTAGTAACCGAGCTCTCAATATCGGCAGACTTGTTTATCCTTTCAAGCTCTGCATCTTCTTCAAGCAATGACATTTCCTTCAGCAAAACAGGATCGGTAAGCTTCAGATTGATCGCCTCAAGTATCTTCTTGGCCTCGGGGTCATCAGCAAAATCCGCAAGCTTGTCTCTTGACTCCATAAGGCTGTCATACATCGAAGCAAAGTAGCCTGCCTTATCCTCCTCATTCTGAGCAAAGCTGAGCTCCTCAGGCTTTGGAACAGGAACAGTGATGAACTTCCCGACAGTTTTTGTGAGCTTATCTATGCGCTCATTCTGCTCCTTCAGCTTAACTGCGTCACTGACGTGCTTTTTCTTCATCATTGCTGCCATAAGGAACTTGTCATTATCAAGCTTCTCGGCCTTCTTTTTCTCCTTCTCGGAAGTCTCCGCAGCCGATGCGCCTGCCTTTGGCGATACATTCTTACTGATCGATCCGCCCGATGCCATTCCCTGAACATTTGCGGAAATGCCCCCTGTAAAGCTCATATCTCCTGCGTGCTTGTTCTCAAACTCCTCTATCCTCTTGCTGAGGAGTTTAACATTATTGTCATACTGAGTGTGTATCTTGGCAAGCTTTTCAAGGTCAGGCTTAACCTTAACCCACTCTCTTGTCCATGCCCAGTTTGATCTGAGCACCTCCAGATAAGCGTCGGTTATTTTACTGTATCCAAAGTCCTCTGTATTTACATGATTGGTTTTTTCTTTATCATTGTTCGGCATATTTACCCCTCCTGATATTTTTTTGCTTCTGTAATATATACCCCGAAACCTCGCAAATGGGTGCAAAAAAGCCCGATACACCGAAAAACTCTATGTATCGGGCTTATATTTATCCGAAGCTCCTGCTGAACTTCTTTCTGTCAAACGGGGCGTTCACGTCCAGGCTATCTTTTTTTTTAAGACCGAGCTCGGTTACTGCGTCCTTATAAGCCTTGGTGATCTTTCTCGGGTCAGCTGCAATTTCAGCTATCGTTTCACGGTCAAGATCCTTGGTCACCTGCGTAAAGGCCGGAGAGTGTCTGATTGTCTCGATCTGTTGGGTATAATATGTTTTATCGGTTTTAGTGCTCTGAGCATCTTTTATCTTAATGCCGTCAAAAGCAAGCTCATAGTAGATAACAGATGCAATGTGCAGGCCTGCTTCATCTCTCTCGTTCTGAGTGAGCTCTGCGCCCTTTTCCTCTGCTATGGTCATAGCTCCGAGATGCTGTATGCTGACAAGTGCCTTTTTAGCTACCATGCTGTACTGACCCTTGGTCTTTTCGCCGTGCTCTCTCATCTTGGTCTGTACGCTGTTTGCTTCGGATGCTTTTTCAGGCTTGTCGGGCTTCTTTTCTTCCTTAGTATCCTTGCCCATGCTGATAAGACTGAGCGCAACCTGCTGCTCCTCTAAATTCATTGTGCTCTTACATTCCTCAAGATAGCTCTTTGCATCTTTCATAACATCTATTCTTCTCTGAGACTTGAGATCATAGGTCGCACCTGTCTGCATCATATTCTGGCTGCGTTTACGTTCAAAGTATGCCTCTATGCCTGTCTCTGCTGTTGTTACAGCGTCACGGACATTCTGTATAGCATTAAGCTTCTGCTCTGCTGTTGCTGTCGGGTCAGCCTTTAAAGCCTGTAAAGTGCTGTAAGCTGTCTCAACCTCTGCAAACGAATCAAGAGCATCATCATAGGCTTTGCTTCCGCCCCATACGCCCTCCTTGGCTCTGTTGCCTCTTACAATAACATCTTCAAAGCCCTGAACTGACACTGTTCTGACAAAGCGCTTTCTTAGTGTTCCTGATAAGTCCTTTTCAAGACCTCTTCTGTTCTTTTCGTTGCTGATGCGATTAAGCTTTTCGGTAAGCTCATCGGTGACTGTCTTAATGTCTCTGAGCTTATAGTCGGGCTCATCTGCCCAGCCCGAAAGCCTGCTCAGTCTTTCCTTTGAGGTAATTACAAAGTTCTGCATTCTTACCGCAAATTCAAGATTTTTCTTTCCTACAGGCGTTTTGTCCCTCTTGTACAGACGGGCATAATTCTCAGCCGAAACACGAAGCTTTTCCAGTGCTTCCTCTGCATATACAGCCTTAATTACCGAGGTGTTCTTACCCAGTTCCTTATCAAAATAGTTCTTTCCCAGCCTACTTACTGCAAGGACAGCATTTTTCATATCATTAAGTCTGCCGTCATTGCCTGTCAGCGCATTGAGTTCGCCTATCTCATTTGTAAGAAGCACAGCCTCGGCAGCCATACCGATCACACTGTTGTTATAGTCGATAACCGAGCTCAGCTTATCTGTCAGCTCCTTGTCGGCAGCTATCAGCTGGTCATCGTTCTTGCCGATCACATCTTCGACCGACTTCGGAACCTTACTGAAATACGAGCCCTCTGTACGGTTTTTCTTTACCTCAAAGCCTGCATACAGAAGCGTGGGAGCAACGCTCTCGGTATCAGCGGTAAACTGCTGATAATCCTTCTCGGGAACCTTCTTCTGCTGAAGATACCTTCTCTTGGCATCTTCTTTTATATACTGAGCTTCATCGCCCATAAGGTCTGTGACCTTTCTTCCGTCAGAGGTCAGCCCTGTCATGTGAGAGCAGAGACTTTCATATGCACCGTGATTTCCGACCAGAAGCTTCCCGACACCCTCATTTGCAAGGGCGAGATCCTTTGCGGCTGAATGTCTTTTCTCCTTTGTGTCTGCAAATTCTGCAAGCTCGGGGAACTCTCCGTCTTTTACTCTCTTCTCCCATACACGGATAGTTCTTCCCGTTGATACCTGAGCTACAGCTCTCTGCTGCATCAATGCCTTGTTGAGAGCAAGGATAATTCTCAGCTTCTTTTCGGAAATCTCACTGCTGTTCTCCTCATCGGGCTTGGCAAGATACTCGAAGAAATTATAGATAGCCCTGACCTCGGGGCTCTCCTTCGGGTCACCGCTTACGGAGAAAACCTCGCTGATAAAAGTTGCAAAATTTTTATATTCTTCATTTGAAACATAGTAGTCAATATCATCTTCTGTTCTCAGGACAGTGATATTGTATTCTTCCTCTGTCAGTTTTTTTAATTCCTCTGCTGTTTTTGGCATAAGGATTACCTCCTTGTCAGGTTTGATTTTTATCTTCTGTAATTAATACCTTGCTTTTCGGATTTAGGTTGCAGAAAAAATTCATGCTGTTATACGCAGGAGATTTATGAATAAATTTTAGAAAAAGTTTAGAAAATTTGTATATTATTCTGTTTCCAAATAGTGTATTATTATAATGTATAATTATGGGAATGCTCCCGAAAAATAATCTGTCTGCACCCAAAGATATTTGATAAGGGTGTTACTTACAGAGAAGAAAAACAACACTCTATTTTTCAAGGAGGAATATAAAATGCCAATAACCTTTTTACAGTGGAAAGAAATCAATCAGAACGGACAGGGCTTTACTCCGCAGGAACTTGAGCTTGTCAGAAATGTTCAGAGCAGACTCCAGCAGATAGCTATAGTGAACAGATACGATAAGCTTAACGAGTTCTCTACCAATATTGCTATTACTACTCTCGACCCCGAGGAGTTAAATGACGAGCCGCAGAGCAGAGAAATTATAACCAATCAGCTTTTTCAGCTTGATGAGCTCAATGATTATCTGCTTTCGGGAAACAACCTCAGCAATATTCTGAAGGCTGACCAAAACATCGGCAATAACACCTTCGGCAATGACGGTGAGGTTCTGTTCCGGTTTATGAACATCATGCAGAATAAGCTCAGGATAAAATATGATGAGATCGAGATGTCTAACAAGTATACCGAAGCTTCGACCTCAAATGCACCACTCAGCGAAGAGGACCTGATAAATGTTGACCTGTTCGGTGAAGATGAAAATGAGCTTGAACAGCCGGATATGCAGAATCAGCAGGAGCCGCAGCAGGTACAGCAGGCTCAGCAGGAACAGCAGGAGCCTCAGGTGCAGGAGCAGAACATAAATCAGCAGAGTAATAATAAACCTGAGCTTGAGGAAGATGAGGAAGAGGAGATCATCACCGGTCCCGATAATTTAGACCCCTTTAGCACAAACAATCTTTCTGCTCAGGAGATAAGTGCAAGAAGAGATCAGTTTCTCAGAGAGCACCCGGGCAGAGAGCAGGAAATCAACAGACTTCGTGAGAGACGTGAGCGTGAAAACCCTGATGAGATCTATATTCCGGAGGTGGAAGATGAGCCCGAGGAAATGATCATAACTCAGGATTATGAGCAGTTCAAGAACATTGTAAACGATGGCCTTATCAAGAATGAAGACCTTGACTTTCTTAAAAGCTTTGCTGCAAGAAATGCTCAGGCAGCTACTATGCTCTCAGTTTCTTCACCTTCACAGAAAATGGCTGAACAGGTCAGAGATATTATGCTCTCTACCGCTGATTTGTTTGACTTTGACTTCTATGATAAGAAGCCATCTCAGCCCGGGTGGTTCAAGTCCCGTGAGTCTATCCGCAAATTCAAGAACATACTGAGCCGTGGTGATAACTTCAAGAACCTGATGATCGAGCTTACTGACGGCGAAAATCCTCCGTTCGGCAAGGACGGCGAGGACTTCTTCAGATGGGCTCAGCTGATGAACGATAACTTGAATGCAGATATAGATGTTGAAGCGCTGAGAAATCAGTACAACACAATGAAGCCCGAGATACAGCAGGTTCAGGCAGACTGCATTACACAGCAGCAGCAGCTCGAAGAGGCTAAAAGTGTAATGGAGCAGCGTCGCAAGGAATATAATGAAAACAAAAACGCTGAAAACGCCAAGGAGCTTCATGATAAACTGGAGAAGGCTCATACTAAGTATAACACTCTCAAGTCTGCCTACAGAAGAAAAGGTGACGCTGTTGACTTTGAGTCTTTATCTACAAACACTATAAACCTTTCCAAAGATAAGAACGATAGAATGCGGACCCTTGTAAAGAAGTTCGGTCCGAACGCTGTGATCTCAGACCATGATGCATCAAAAGGAAACGGCTTCTCCAAGCAGGTCATCGAGCAGGTTGAAGGTCTGAAGATACCTGCAACAAAAGATCTTCCCGATTGGCTGATAGCAACTGCAAACTTCGGTGCAGCCTCTGACGACAGCATATTTGACTTTTCGGTATACTACACGCAGAGCCATTTCAACAAGGAAGAGCAAAGACAGTTCGGAAGACAGTTTATCTGGATGAATATTCTCCTCAATGACGGAAGAGTAGCCGACTATGACGAGGTTATGCTCGAGTCCAGGAAGAGAACTGCTGACGCTGTAGATGCATACAACAATGGCAATATCAAGCCCCTGAAGGAGTGTATTCAGGCCTTTGTTACCGCTTATAAGAAGGATAACATCAAGACCGAAAACGACCCTAAGCACACATACATGGCAAACCGCCAGTTCCATTCGATCATTAAGAACCTGATGGATAACTATCCTCAGTTTGGTGTAAAGGAAATGTTCACCAAGGAGGAAATGGATCTGTTCAAAGCAAGCTATGCTCAGATGCAGGCTGCTGACAGACAGAGAGATACTGCGGCAAAGCTTTTAAACGACCTGCCGCCCAGAGGCTCCAAGGAGCGTGAAGACCTGGCATTCAAGCTGATGTTCGATCAGTGTGTATCTGTTGCTGATGAGTACAGCGGTTCTAAGGACCCTGCTGAAGCAACTCAGCCGATACTTGATGCTCAGCTTCTTAAATACAAGAGCTTCCTTAACGGCGACACTGCCGAGAAGATCAACAGCAATTTTGTTAGAAAAGCTGTCGATTCAAAAACACCTATAGATGAGAAAACCAGACTAAGTGCTATTTCTGTTACAGGAAAGAATGAGATCGATGAGATGTTCAAGAAAAACGTTCTGACTCCTGCTCAGGCAATGCTTGCAGAGCCTGCAGGAGAAAGAAAGCTTGCAAACATCTACAAGAATGCTATCAAGCACTCTGAGAAGTATCAGGCTATCATAAATGCAAGATCTAAGGAGGAGCTTGCTCAGGCTGTCAGCAAGATCGCTTCTCTTGGTGACACTTATCTGAGGTTCGGTGACATCAAAAATGCAAGCCTTGATAATACTGCTCAGATCAATCAGGTCATCAACTCCGAGGCATTCAAGCAGAAGCTCGCTGAAAGAGAGGCAAATATCGCAACTCAGGCACTTTCGCAGAGCGCTGCGGTGCTTGATAGCTTTGAGTCAAAGATCAAAACAGGTCCCGAGCTTTACAGAAAGGCTCATAAGGACTCGAAGGAGATCAAAAAGCTTCGTGAGGCTCACACAGCACTGTCACAGATGATGGCAGAGGCTAAAGCAAGCGGCAAGAACGGCTTAGAAGTGTTCCGGAGTGCTGATTTCAAGGATAAGCTGCTTGAGGCTTACGAGTGTGCGGTTGAGTACAAGGAAGCAAAGAGAATAAATGCAAAGCAAGGCCCTGACTGGAAGGGACCGACTTCAACAATGGGTTCAGCACGTTATGAGGGTGCTAACAAGATAATCGAGCTTGCAAAGGAGTTTATTCCCGATGTTATCAAGAGCAAGGAAGCTTCCAAGGAGGCTGCTGATATACACCTCAAGGCACAGGTAGATAAGTTCAAGGACTTTGACAATGCGACTAAGGGCATTAAGCCTGCCAAGAAGGACGATATCCCCGATCCTTTCCACCCTGCACAAAAGATGTCCAAGGAAGAGAATATTGATTACATGAAGGAGCTCGTAGCTAACGTTATCGCAGCAAACGAAATCAAAAAGACTGTAAGAATCGGTCTCAATTCTCAGAATGCTCTCAAGCCCTCGGGTATGATAGCTCAGGATATAAAGGAGCGTACAAAGGTACTTCTGAAGGACGATAACTTCAACTCTATATTCGGCAAGAACGGTCTGAGCCTCAGCAAAATATCAAAGCTGACCACCGAAAAAAACGGCGCAGGCATTATGAACGAGTTCTACAACAGAACAGCGGCCGCTGCAAAGAAGGCTGCTCCTGCCGCACCTGCTCATAAGACCTCTGTAAACAAAACACTGAATGCTAACAAGAGCATTAAAAAGTAATACGGATAAAACTGAATGCCATACCTTTTCGGGTATGGCATTTCAGTCTGTCGATAAACTCAAAAATGCAGATTTTACCTCGTCAGGTCTGTACATTCGTACAGACAGCCTCGGTCGGGCAGAGGGGGGATAGGGCTTCGCCCTATGTACCCACCTGGCCGGCGCCCCAGACCCCTTTTAAAAGAGCTTTTACAGCAAGCAAAAATGCTATACCCTTTTCAGGTATAGCATTTTTTTATTCGCTGCGTTTGATTTTACCTTTCATTTCATTCTCGAAAAGCTTTACAGCTTTTTTTATAGCCACAAACGCCAGAGGTGATCTTCCGCAGTAGGCATTAAGGGTAAATCCGCCGTCTTCGGTTTCCTCAAAGAGAAGCACCGTCGGCCTTACCATAAAGCGCCTGATGTATACCGCCTTGCCCTCGGGTGCTGACTGCATATATATCGCTCTGCCGATGTTCTGCATAGCCTTTACAGTCTGAAACATCACCTGCTTACTGTTTTTCAGAACCGAGCTGTAAGTAAAGGTCTTCCGTTTGATACCGAAAACCGATACCGACAGCGCGCCCTCGCCTGCGCCCCAGGGAGTGAACAGACGGTTTCCGCCTGAAACAAGCCTGCCGTTATCGCCAAGCCGAAGGTCTCCTATCAGAAGTGACCGAAGCTCCTTTTTGCGCTCCTTTGTAAGCTTTGGCGAGGAATGCTCCTCCTGTGCCTGCTCCTTCTCTTTTGCTTCCTTCTTTTCCTTAGCCATATCAGTCCTCCGCAATGGAGAGCTTCCACTCTCTGTTATCATCAAGTGTACAGCTCAGCTTCTGCTCGATTTTCAGGCTCTCACTTTTAAGGATAAGTATATTATCAGCCTCCTGCTCAGCAGCAGATGCATCGGAATCAGGCTTGCTGACGGTCTCGTCGGCAGCTTCATTGCTTGTATCATCAGAAATTTCGGAATCAGAATTAACCGTCAGATTTCTGGTTACGCTGTAATAAAAATGATCATCTTCATCATAGCCCTGATAGATCGTATAGTCAGGATATGTATTCTCAGCAGTCTTCGGAGTTACAAGAACCCAGTCTCCGCCGTTCGGAAGAATGACCTTGTTGCCCTCCAGAAGATAAGGAGTATCGGTATCCACTGCTCCTGAGGCGGAGAGCTCCTGCCTTATATCCGAGACAGCCACTGAAATAGTGCCGTCATCGGCTGCGGTTGCAATGATGTCAACGTCTATCTTTGCAACGTTCAGCTTTCTTCCTGCAATCTCGGCAGTTCTTGTATATGTAACTGTAACGTATCCGCCGCCCTTGGGATTGATGTCAGAGTTGAGCACTCCTTTGTCTTCCTTTGCATCGTTTTCGGCATAGATTATGCCCCCCGGCTCAATAGCTGTGTCCCATGTAAGGTCGGGAGTTTTTGAGCCGTCAAGCTTTATGCTGATCTTGGAATCGCTTGCCTTAACGTGTACAGGATAGTCGCTGTCCTCGAAATAATCGGTCTCCACAATCGTTTCGGCTGCCGATGAGGAATCACTGTTCTTTTTTTCAGGCGATCCCGAAAGAAGGAATATAACGACGATTATCGCAGCGCATATAAGCACTGCGATTATCGTTGCAATTATTCGATGATCGTTGATCTTTTGAATGATTTTTTCCATACTGTTCCCCATAACCTACGGAGCCTGCCGGTCGTCAGACGTCTGACCGCTGAAAACATTTTCTGCTGAGGGCTGACTGCTGTCGGAGGTCGAATCAGGTGTGCTCTCCGAGACGGTCTGCTCCTGAGTGTTTTCGCTGTCATCGGTGCCCCAGTTGTCATGTTCATCTTCGTTGTAATCCTCATAGTACTTATCGTCAGCTGACGGAGCCGCAGGTGCCGGCGTCTCTGTCGCGGGAACGGGTACTGTTACCTTCAGGATATCCTTAACTGACGGATTATCCTTAGCAGATACCTCGATAACGTAGGTCTGCGGCAACGAGGTAGTATTCTTCGGAGCTGTGAACCTGAATGAGCCCGCAGCACCTGTATTCTGTACAGCCGAGATAAGCTGCTGAACATCGGTCTGAGTATCATTTACAAGCCAAGCCGCCTTGACCTCATAACCAAGTCCGCCGTCAACTCTTACGGAGAAGGTTGCCGTTGTCTCGCCGTCCATTGTGAACTCCTTCAGGTGACCGATCGTCGGGCCGAGATAGCCTGCGGTTGTAGTCACTATCGTTGAGATGTTCACATTCTTCAGAGCTATTGTTCCGCCCTCTTCCGCTTCGGTAAAGGTCTGGTTTACAGCTCTGCTGAAGAGCGTCTCACCGAGTATGCTTCCTTCGATCGTCTCTATAGTCCAGTTTGCTCTGCCTGTGCCGTCCTTCGGGTAAATTGTGAAGGATTCAAGCTCTCTGAACTCAGGGATAAAGAAGCTTACCCTGACTGTTTCGCCCGTCTTGAAGGTCTTGTTCTCTGACTGGATATAGGATCTGAGGTCCTTGAGCACAAGCTTCTTAGGATTGCCGTTATAATCAATGTATGAAACTGTCATCTCAACAAGAGAATCGGTTCCGCTTTCTACACCCTCCTGTGCGCCTGCTGTCTTGATGTATACGTCAAGAGGCGTTACAGAGCTCTTGCCCTTAATATCGCCTGCTGTGACCCCGGCTTCCTTGATAGCAGAGCTGAGTGTAAAGTTCTCATTAAAGCTGTAGTTATTGAGCAGGGTCTCATCAGCGTATGCAGGAGCACCTGTCTCGGGATCCTCGGTCTTTGAGCTGAAGCTGTAGTTCTGAGCTGCTGCCGATGAAACATTTGCCTTAATGTTGCCATAGCTTACTATCCGATAGCCTGTGATCTCAGACACATACGGTATCTCGAAAGGCACTTCAATCATCATGCCCGGATATATCTTGTTGATGCCTATATCTGTCAGATATACATAAGGGCTGAAATAATCCGTATCGCTGCGGTCTAAGCTTGAACGGTACTTGAGCGCTACTGCTATATTGTTTTCGTTGTTTTTAGCAAAGAGAGACATTGCTTCCGTAACGCTGTCGAGCTGGATATAAAGCTTCTGATTGTTTCTCTGAGTGATATTTACATAGTTTTCAGGCTCGGAGGACAGACCGAATATCGCAGACTGATTATGGAACAGTATCTCATAATTGTTTACGATGACACCGTCTCTTACCTGCTGAACCAGAGCTCTGTCAAAGACTATCCTTGAATTTCTGCACTCAACGCCCAGCTGAATAAGACTTTCCATTCCCCTTGCGGTAAGACCTGTAACGTAGAACATCGCATCTCTTGTACCGCTGCCGTATACACGCATTGCACTTTCCTTGATCTGAACGACCTGTGAGAACGGTACAGTGTACTGTGCTATAGTCTTTACATTTACATTCTCGATGTCAGTGGTATCCTCGCTCGGGAATATATAGATGTTAAGTGAGTCATTGCTTGAATCAGGTATTCTTGATACTGCGGCAGGCCATGATTTATCCTCTGCCCACGTTACCTCATTCTCAGAGAGATCAAATGAAACAGATTCTGTCATTCCTGAAGGCATGAAGAGCTCCTTGCTTCCCGAGCCTGTATTACAGAAGGGCTCAGTCTCCATACTGCGTATATACTCGCCGTACTTCTTGGAGAGCTCAACTGTTCCGCCGTCTTTCAGCACTCTTGAAATTGAGATTCCGCCGATGACCCATTTGCCCGGCTTATTGTTTCTGCTTGTAGCCGAGAAGGTAATTGTCTTCAGTGATTTAACATTGGCGATACCTGACAGAATAAATCTGTCCTTATGGTTAGGTCTGAGCATCCATCTGGGGTCGCTGATAGTTCCCATATTCACATATAATGCGTCCTGACTGCCGTCGCTCGGAGCTTCATAGTAAATAGGTGTTTTCTTCATATAATCAGCCATCAGACTTATAACATCAAAGCTCATAGTACGAGGCTGATCGCTATCATCAATATATTCAATATCGCAGGAAACGCTTCCCTGAACATTGATATAGTCAGTATCCCAAGGGAGTGTAGATACCTCACAAAGGAAGTTCGTAACATTTCTCTTATCAGCAACGTGATATGTTCTTGAAACGCTGTTAAGGAATCTTCCCTCAAGACCCTTAATAGAGGAAATCTCGGCGCTGTCACGGTAGTCAATGATACCCATACCTACCCAACCGACCTGATCAACTACATACTGAGTTGAGGCTCCGCCGTAGGTTCGCTCGGTAATGGTGATCTCCTCAATATTGAGCTTATCGAAAACATCGCTGTCCGAAGAGGTGCTCTCAGGGATAATGCGGATATCGGAGACCTCTCCGTAATCACGGTTGACTGCGATTGCAAACCTTTCATTAAAGCCAGCTCTGAAGCCGTCTGAGGACAGCTGCTGGTTTGCAAGAACGAAAGCACTTGTTTCTCCGTTCTTGAACTGAAGCTGGAAATAGAACTGGTTATGCGAGCCTGAATCTCCGTTTGCATTTGATGAGGTGCTGTCATCTGCGACCTTTACATCTATATCATAGACCTTCTTTGACCTTACAAAGCCAAGATCAAGCTTTGTCTGATCGTAGGTCATAGAATAACGCATTGATTCAAAGTCTATCTCCTGAACTGGTGTTACTGTACCTGTTCCTATATCGAGGGGCACTTTATCACCTGGAGTAAGAAGCTTCTCAATAGTAAACGGGAAAGGCGGAAGAAGCGTCTTTGTAACGGTTCTTGAGATAACATAGTGTGATGCTGTATAGGTCGAAAGTGTCGGGTCAGAGGTGTCGTCTACCGACGAATCACGGGCATAAATACGTCTCGGACCTATGTAGTCCACAACATACATAGCAACTCCGCCGAACTGCCATTCATCATTTGTATAGCTGTCAAGCGACACATCTACGGAGATGATAGCAGCAGCATTTTCGAGCGTGACAGGGAAATCAAGGAAACGCCCTGTCTGCGCATTATAGGTAAAGGCAAAATCGCTCTTTTTATCTGTTGTTGAAGGCCAGTAGCCCAGATAATTTGTTACCTCTTCCTTAACGTCATAAACCTGAGAGGTCACCTTCTGACCGCTGTAGTTCTGATAGGTTATCTGAACCTTTATTCCGCCTGTAGTTCCTGCGCCGTAGGCATCGCCTGTTTTAAGGCGCACAAGGAAGTTGCCGGGATACTTGGAAGAAAGCATCCGGGATTCATCGGTGAAGGCTGCCATTTCAACCTTGTCCGATGTGCCGGGGTTTATTCTGTAGCCTGACTCTATCGTAGTACTGAAACCATAGATAGGCTTTTCTGTCTCATAAGCATAAGCATAGGTATAGCTTGTCAGAGTTTCCGTAGAAAGGGGGTCTGTGCCGTCTCTGGTGTTGCTCATGCGGCAGGTACCCTTATAAAGGTAAATGCCCGAGAAGGCAATATAATCATTGCTGTCCAGATCGGCATAGGTCTCCATAGCCTCATTATAGGTAACAACTGCTCTGTCATAAGCGGTCTGGGCTTCTTTTTCCTTGGAAGCAACACCCTTTTTGCGGGCATCATCGAGGTTTTTCCTTGCAGTTTCTACTGCCTGTTCTTTCAGAGACATAAATCCGCCTGTCTCTTTAAGGCGCTCACGAGCTTTGCTTCCTACATATACCCTTGATGAGATAAGCGAAGAAAACTCAGGCAGACAAGCTGTAAACGAAAGGCTCTCGCCTCGCTGAGCGATACCCATAGTCTTGATCTTATCTCCGAGGAGCATAGTCTGCCCTATTACGGAGAGAAGCACAGGCATAGTTACCATTCTTGTCCAGCCGTTTTTATCTGTATACTCAACCTCAAGAGCCAGGTCCTCTATGCCCCTGAGATCTGAAAGCTGATCTATTATAGAATCATTTCTGAGCAGGGATTCAAGTCCTGCATTGAGCTCATCGGTAATATCCAGACGGAAGGTATAAAGATCCTGCATAGGATTTTTTATCGTCTGGTCAGTTTTTTTCAGATTGAAATACGGAGAGCTTGAACCGCCGACATTTACAAGCATATCCTTTGCAGCTGAGATCGTTGCTGCGCCGTTCTTCTTGCTCTTGAATTCAGCAAGCTTCTGCTTTCCGAGAGCTAAATAGTACTGTCCCGAATAAAAGCCGTACTCTTTAATTCCACCTATATCAGTTACCCTGCTGACGGTCATTCCCTGAACAGTCCATTCACCCTTTGAAAGGAACGCTTCAATTCCTGTAACCTCAGTCATACCTGTAGGCGCCGTAAAGAGATACTCATTTACAGACCAGGGCTGCAGGGGGCTGGTATTAGACATAAAATTCTGAACGTACTCAAGCTTTTTTAAGTTTTTGACCTTTATACCGTCAAAATCAGTTTCTTGGCCCATTCTGCTCAGTGCAGCTCTATCGGCCTTATCAAGGTCTATATACGGAGCTTCAAAAAGAATCGTATTTGCTTTGCAGCCGGTTTCAATACCGTTTACATAATACCATGACGTTGTATAGCTTCCGCCGTTCGGGAAGATATACTTTGTCTGGGCTGCGCCGTTGTCGTCTTTATAGCGTACTGCAAAATACTCAACGTTTGAGCCGTCATTCATTCCTGTCGAAATCGTCAGGGTATATAGGTGCATATCCTCATAAGTCGGAAAAACTTCCGAGCTGTATATTTTATTGCCTGCAGGAGCTTCTGACCTTGAGCTGTACTCACCGATAATATCCTGCTCAAGCCACGGGTCGGTGCTTTGCTCTGCGTTTTGCTCCTCACCGTTCTTGGTGATAGAGACACCCGAGGTATCAATTGTTTTGCTCTCTGCGGCAGGAGCAGCCGTCTGAGCTGTAGTTGTAACAACCTCAACGCCCTCCTCGGCAGCAGGTGTGGTCGCTGTAGGCACAGTAGTACCCTGAGTTGTAGTAGTTACCGCAGCCGTTGCGGTATCGGCAGCTGTACCCGGAGTAACCGATGTTTCGGTGGTCGTAGTTGTTGCAGCAGGTGTACCTTCCGAGAACACTGCATAGGCATATTCTGCAAAAAGGGCAGACTGAATCATAGCGTACGCAAGACACGCCGCTGTGAGCCGCATTATTCCTTTTTTCAAAATCTGCTTTTTCATAATCATCACTTTACGTTTAACATCTCCGCTACGCCTGTCATCTCAAAAACTTCCAATAAATATGGCGGTACGTTGCTTACGGAAAGCTCTCCGCCGTTTGAACGAAGCTTCAGATAAAGCTTTTTAAGCACACGAAGCCCCGCGCTGGACACATATTTCAGATCCTTCATATTCAGGGTCATATCCTTGAAGCGGTCAGCGACCTTTAAAAGCAGCTCGCCTGCCTGCTCCGCATTACTTGCGTCAAGCTTTCCGATAAGGAGAAGCTCACCGTAAGTCCCTCTGTCTATCAGTTTTATATCCATTTATCAAGCCCTTCTTTTCCTGCGTGTATCTTTAACATACTCCATAAGCTCCTCAAGGGAGATCTCCATAGTATCAACGTCAATCTCTTCCATACGCTCCTCAAGGCTCATCTCGCTGTAGCTGCTGAGCTGCTCATCAAGAAGCGCCATGATGTCGAATTTCGGGCTGAACTCAGAGTCATCTTCATCGTTGTCTTCGTCTTCATCGTCATCATCGTCGTACTCGTCGTCATCATCATCGAGAGAGAGCTCTTCCTCTTCGTCATCGTCATCATACTCAGGCTCTTCATACTCATCGTCGTCATCTTCGTCTTCGTCGTATTCAGGCTCTTCGTAATCAGGTTCCTCGTACTCAGGCTCTTCATACTCGGGCTCTTCCTCGGGCTCTTCATAAGAAAGCTCGGCAGGCTGTACAGGCATACGCTCTGACATTTCACGCACTACCTCAGCACGCACTGCTGCAAGAATAGCATCCATATCTACGGGCTCGTTCTGTGCGGTCGGCATCGGCTGCCGATACTCGGGCTGTACAGGCGGCGGTGCTACCTCTTCAATAGTAACACCCTGATATCCGCTGTCAGGTTGCACTGTCCGGGGCTCGTTGAAGAACTCCTCCTGCGTACCTGCAAGCAGGTCAGCCTCATCGGCAGAAATCTCCTCAAAGGTAACCCCCGAGGATACATTGTTCACAGCGGCAGAGTGCATAGCCTCCTCGGCTTTGTGCTGAATTACATTTGCTGCACGAACCTCACGGCTGTTTTCCATGAAGTCCTCCCAGTTCAGAGCGCCCTCCTCGCCTGTGAAGTACTGACTGACATATCTTGGCTGCTCGAACATTCTGACCATAGATTTCTGAACGCTCACCTTAAAGGTAGAACGGCTTGTCGGTCCCATGACCGTGAATGCCATGCCTCGGGGAGCAGTTATGATCTGGTCACGCTCCACATCGTTGATGCCGCCTGCCTTTTCATAGAGCTTGCAAAGGTCGTCCATGTCATTCGGGGCAAGGCCGAAAATGAAGCTGTACTGGCAGGCATTTATGATAGCTGTTGACTTTCTTGCGATCTCCTCACTGCCGACAAAGTCCTTAATGTTCTGGGTAATGACTATCTGCATACCATTGTACTTTCTGATACGCTTAGCAAGCTGGAACATAAAGTCCAGAGCTATCGGAAACTTTGTGTCTATAAATACATGAGCCTCATCAATTACAACTATAATCTTACGGTTGAGGCCGTATTTCTTGTTGTAGTCACGGTTTTTGATTATCTCGTTGTCGATGTACTTGAGCACGAGGAGCATCTGTGCATTGGCAACGGTAGTATTTCTGTTTGCAAGAAGCGACTGGAAATTGAATACCGAAAAGTTCTCGTCCGTTGTGATAGATGACGGACCGTTCCAGATATTTGCATTTCTTCCGCCTGTTGCGAACTTGGAAACGTAGTTCATCAGCATCTGGAGCATTGACCTCAGATAATCGTTGCTTGTACGCTGAAACTCCTCAAGGACAAGATCGTACAGATCGTCGAATATCGGGTAATCCTGCGGACCGAGCGATGAAAGGTCGGTCTCCATAGTAATGCCGAAGTTCATATAAAGTCTCTCAACAAGAGAGTTCAGGTATTCAAGAGCGTCACGGTCAACATCGGGAAGTATCTGTCGGAAGAACTCCTCCAGAAACTGCAGGTGTGCTGAGAAGCCTACCGAATAGTCATCTCCTGCCTCGTCATCATCAAGAGTTGTGATAACGTGGAAGGGATTCAGACGGCCAAGCTTTGCATTTGCGACATCTATTACCTTGCCGTGAAGGTTCTGTGCAAGCTCTGTATACTCGTTCTCGGGGTCGAGAATGAATATCTTTGAATCCTCGGAAGCCATATTTGTAAGCAGCGCCTTAGTTCCGTATGACTTACCTGAACCTGACTTACCGATAATAACCATATTTGAGTTTACTCTCTCGGAGTCACGGCGGAAGAAGTCGATAAATACGGGAACTCCGTCATTACTTCCGAGCCATATACCGCCCTCATCGGAAACACGGGCATAAATCCACGGGAACATTCCTGCGACTGTATTTGTAGGCATACCTCTTCCGTCGGCAAAGAAGGGGTCATATCCCGAAACCTGCGCTCCGATAAATGCCTCGACCTGCGCAAAATCCATTGCATTGAGTCTCATTCCTGCTTCCTGCCATGAACGGCGGACAGTCTTTTTCATATCTGCAATAACAGGCAGGATAGAATTCTTTGCGACCTCGTCACGGCCAAGCTCAGATGTCCTGATAGCATCATACATCGTTATATAGATGTTTACGGAGAGGAGCACCTCATTATCCTGCTGTAAGGTCACAAGGAGACTGCTGAGCGTCTGGATATGGTTTTCAAGCTCAATTCTTCTTGAATCCACACCAGTATTTGAATACTGTGTTCTGAGCTCCTGCAGAGAACGGTCTATCGAACGGATAGACTTGGTACGCTCCATAGGTGTTACCTTTACAACGACCTTAGTAGAGGGTATTGACATTACTCCTGCCAGCCACGCATCACCGACTGTCGAGGGGTAGTTTACAACTCTCATCTGATGAGACACGATCTGATTTATCGACACAGTCCTTGAATTGAAGGACAGTCTCTCAGGCATTGCCCACTTAACATAGTCGGCAGGGTCAAGCCTGTCTATTTCACGCTCATCAAAGTCGATAGCATTCGTATATTTAAGGAATACCGCAAGCTCCTTGTCAGTCTTCAGTCTGTGAACGGTGAGCTCACCCTGTTCAAGGGCTGATATTGCGGAGTTAGTATCTATCTGGAGCTGTCTCTTATTGATATTGAACAGACACAGATAGTAAAACGGCTGCACTATCACATTGTCAAAGCAGATATTTCTGAGCGCATTGATACGGTCATACTGTATCTCAACTCTGCTTTTGAGCTCCTCCTCGTTAAGAAGCCCCTGCTCAAACGATGCTCTAAGCTCATCGAGCTTATCATACTCCTTGTCGAGGTATTTGTCATAAATGATAGGGCGGTCAATCTTTACAATATTAGCTGCATAGTTGTCCCTCAGGTTGCGAAGCACCTTTCCGAAGCAGCTTTCAATAGACATATTGCGTCTGTAGCTGCTGAAAAAGCGGAATTCTACAGGGTCAATTTCAATTACAGTACCGTAATACTTTCCGTTATACTCGATAAAGCCCTCAGAAATGCCTGTAAAGGGCATGATATCATCCATGTCCTTTTCGTTATAGGCATTATCTTTAGTTGTTTCCTTGTTTTTCTTTGAGGAAGCCTCTGCCTCCTCACGCTGGCGCCATACTGCGTTTTTCTCATCGTCAGTGACGTCCTTGCTTCCGAGTATTTCCTCCTCCTGCTTTTTCTGAGCCTTTTTCTCCTTGATCTTCTCTATCTTTTCGGAAAGAGAAAGCTCATCCTCGGGCTCATACTTATCGGAGAAGAATTCATCCCAGTGCTCTCCCTTTTTGGATTCCTCCGCCTTGGAGAGCAGGTGCTTGTCGGAAAATATCCTGCCGAATCTTTTCGGCAGAGCAATATATCTCAGAAGGTCAAGCAGTATCTTGTAATTCGGGCGCTCATCAATACGGAGTATAAGGAGCACTCCCAGCGCAAGTACAACACCCGCTACATATAGCCTTCCGGGAATAGTTGAAAGGAGAACCAGCGCTATAAGTCCGAGTGTAATGAGTCCAACGATAATATCGCTGATAGAAACTCCACGGAAAAGTTCTATTTTTACCTTAGTTTTTCCGGGTATCAGTCTCATACCGATTCTCCTTTCATCAGATTTCAGTTAAGTCAGAGCATAATTAATGATTATCGTTGTTATTATTGTTGTTCTGACTGTTCGGCAGATGTTGATTATTATCATCCAACCGCTGCTGCAGGTTCTGAGCAATGCCGCTGTCCGGCTGATTATTATTATTCTGAACAGGGTTGACAGGCAGCGGAACTGTTCTGTTCGCTGTATTATTAGTTCTCGGAACAGCTCTGTTTGCCGTGTTGTTTGTTCTCGGCAGATTATTATTCTGCGTTTGCTGCTGTGCCTGATTATGATAACCCTGCATAGCTCTGTATGCGTCTGCACCCTGTCTCATTGCATTATTGAGTTTAGAATTATTATTCTGGTTAAGGTTATTGAGCTCATTCTGCAGACGGCTTCCTGCACCGCCGAGGTTATTCAGATTGTTTGGCGCATTGTTCGATGTATTTGGCATATCATTTCTCGGGAGAATGCCGGGACCTCCTACCGGATTGCCTGCACGCCGAGCTGCTGTTCCGTTATTCGGAGCTGCGGAGCCCGTTGTCCTATTATTTCCTGCGGCTCTCTTCGGCGGAACTTGTCTTATTGTTCTCGCTCCGCCCATATTATCAATGCCGTATTTTTTTCTCAGTCTCTGATTATCCCTCTGAATATCATTGTTGATCTGCTGCTCCTCACGGGTCTGCTCCTCAGCCACCCGATCGAAGTATTCCTGAATGTTGTCATCAATACTGTAGTTCGGATCATTGAACAGACTGTTTTTGTCCTCCCGGCTGAAGCTGTCAATAGCTGAAGGTCTGGTGTTGTGACTGCCTGCGCCGCGGCCGCCGCCTGCGCCGCTTCCTGAACCACCTCCGGAGCCGCCGCCCGAACCGCTGTCGACACCGCTTCCGTCATCAGGACCTCCGCCGTTATGACCGCCGCCGAGATTATTGTTATTACCAGGCAGCTCTCCGGGCTGACCGCCTGTACCATTGTCCAGGCCGCCATCTATGCCGTTATCCAGATTGCTAAGGTCATTCTTGTCAGGCAGATCACCGTCGTCGCCGTCATCGCCGTCGTCAATGCTCGTTTTATCCTTATCGGGCAGGTCTTTTACACCCTCGCCCTGTTGCTCTCCTCCTGAGCCGCCGCCTTCACCTGAGCCCGAGCCGCCCTTAATAAACGATGAGCCCATTGCTTTGCCTATTCCGCCGCCTAAAGCACCGAGAGCACCCATAACAAGGTTCTCGCCTGCGTTGACAACTCTCGAAACGTCGGAAGAAACGTCACCCGAGAGTACAGCCTGATGTCCTGCCTGATCGGCGAGGATACCTGTAAGCAGACCGTTTGCTTTGTTTATAGCAAGTACACCTGCCGAAATAAACACAAGCTTTCCTATAATATCAAGATATGTATTTGATGCTAACTGAAGCTTCGGGTCGAGAACTATCGGCACGAAGATCAGGAACAGTCTCATTGAAATAACCGTAGCAAATACAGTGAATGACTGAATAAGAAATGCAGTGAGCCACTGTCTTGCTTTTCCGCCTTCATCAAGGGAGATAGTTCCGAAGAACGGCGGACCTATAACATACAGGAAGATCAGGTTAAATATCCTTACAACGCAGGTAACAAGGATTATCGCCATGTTTATCATTATAAAGATACCCGCCAGATACATTACGGTATAGTTCGTTTTGAAAAGAGCTATATCAAAATCCTGATTTACAGTATCCAGATCGTAGATATTTTTATCTCCAAGCAGATAAGGCAATCTTATATTGTCATAAATTGAAGGTGACTTATTATAAGCTTCATTCTTAGCCGCACCTGAGCCGGGGATACCCATAGTTCCTATAAGGAACAGGGTTTTGTCAAGGTTCAGCTCGCTGTCCTTGAATACCTGTATCCTGTCATAAGATTGCAGAGCCTTGAAATTTCTGTCAGTCTTGAGTACTGTCATACAGTGATTGAGTGCATTTGCGATACCCTCATCGTAAACGTCGACAGGCACATCAGTTGTATAATCGGCCGCCGAAGCAAGCTCCATTATCATAGACTGCCAGGTGGTTACCACCTTGCCGTTTTCCTTCGTTTCGTAATAGTAGTCAAGAACGCCCGTATTTGCAAGGTACTGAAGGTCTCCTCTTATCTCATTATAGCAGACATTGAGATTATACCTGTTCTTTGACGACTGGTTTATAGAATAGTTTCCGACAGTGTTGAAAATTCTGGACATTGCCGCAAACTGCTCATTTGTAAAGTCAATATGATCATCACTGCTTTCACCAAGAGCCTCGGCATTATCAAAAACATATACAACCTGATCGAGTATGACGTTCGTTGCTGTGACTGTTATCGTCATAAAAAGGTTAAGACCGACTATAAACAGTATGCTCTTCAGCAGGTTCCTGAGTATCTGACCATGTGACATTTTGACCTTATCATCAAGGTCGAGCGCTTTTCTTGTGACCGATATTATCGCAAACACAAAGGCAAGCACTATACCTATAGCTGACATTCCGAGGAACACGCCCGCTACGGCTTTATTCCTGAAAAACACATCTATAAGTGTCATCTCGTCATTTCCGTACTTTACAGTAGAAATACCCGAGAACACATTGAACAGCTGCTGTTCCCATTCAACTATCTGACATATCGCGATCTCCAGAATGTAAAATACACGATATATTAAATTGTACAGGATCCAGTCCCAATTTATTAAATCTGACATATTTTACCGCACTTTCGATCTTTTATGTTGAAACGCTAATATTTGCTCAGCGCACCCTGAGCCTCTTTCTTGCCAGGTACATATAAACTCCTGCCGAAATAAGCACCGCTGCCGCCAGAATCGCAAACCATATTCCCTGAGCATTAAGGTACATTCTTATCTCAAAGCTTTCTGTTACCGAATTGCCTGCTGCATCTGTAACCGTAAGCTGATACTTTCCGGGGGTTTTCAGAACTCCGTCCGAGGGAAAGGTTTCTTTTTCATCTCCGAACTGAAGGTAGACCGAATCTGTCTTAGCTACGCCCTTTACGGTCACAGGGCCGCTTGCCTTGCCGTCTTTTACACCTTCAAGTGTTATCTTCGGAGCCTGATGGTCAACCGTAACGTGCAGACCGTAATCAACACCTGTTGAGGTACAGCGATAGCTTATAACATACTCGCCCTCGACAGACATATCCACCTTGCTTTTATCGGTCACCGGCTGCGTAACATCTGAGATTACCACTTCAATTACCTCAAATCCCGCAGGCATAAGGTATGTATTTATTGCTCCTGTGGTTTTGGATACTATAGTAAATGCAAGAAGCTGGTTTTCAGTATCATTTTCCGTACCGACAAGAACATAGCTTCCCGCCTCGGTAACACTGCTGATATCAGTATCCTCTGCAACCTCTCCGTCTTTATAGAGGATAGCATTCACTCCGCCGCTGACCGACAGGCTGACTTCCTCTGTAGTTATCATGCCGTTTGCAACGGTAGAATAAACATAACCCTCCGATGCTGTATATCTGAACGTATGAGCATTTCTGTCAAAAACACTTCCGTCGGGAAGTGCCACTGACTGATTTGTTTCAGTTTCCTGACTTTCAACAGGCTCACCTGTGTAGATGTTTATTTCACCCTCATAGTCCATATCCAGCTCTGCAAAGGCAGTCAGCGACAGTGCAGATACTGCGATACACAGCGATATTGGTAATGCCAGCAGCTTTTTAAGCAGCATCCGACCGTCTCCTTTTCAGTTTATTCTTCCTCTGACTCTTCAGTTTCCTCACCGAGAACTGTTATATTACGCTCCTCAAGGTCATAGTAGACCTCATCAGCTCTGAACATATGCGAGCGTATCTCACCGAGGTCCATCTGACCCATTTTATAGTATGGGCACTTGTAGCTCGGGGTATATTTTGTCCTTAACGGGAAATTTCCGAAGGTAACGATAATGGCATTTCCCGTTGACTCCTTGTTGTTGAGCATCTGCAGCTCGCTCGGGTAGATAAGAGGTCTTACCTGTGTCTGCGAGGACAGGTTTATGTCGCCTTCCTTGGAGCCTATTCCTGCTGAGGTGCTCGTTGTACGGACTGTCATATTTCCGCAGAGCTTTGAGAACTCCTCGCAGGTGCCTATATCGTTTGAACCGATGAACATTTTCATACCGCAGTTGCTCTTTACGATGTCTGCGACCTCGTTGCCGTAAACGTTCGAGAGCTGCGAATATGACTGAACGACCATGTTAAACCATATCTTTCTGGAACGGCCGACAGTTATCATCTTGTCGAATTTTTCAATCTTCGGCATATTACCGAACTCATCGAGAATAAAGTATACATTTCTCGGAAGAGAGAGGTCCTCTCTCGCCGATGCAACCTTGATGAGCGCCTTATACATACAAAGAATGAACACAGCCGCCAGTCCGTGACGTGTATCCTTCTCATCAGGTATCTTCATGAACAGTGCTGTAGGCTGATCCGCAAAGGAAGCAGCGTCAACGTCAGTCGCACTGGTCAGGCCGCAGAGACCGCGGTCATTGAACATATTAAGCTTATCAAAAGTGATAGACATATAAGACGAAAGCGTTGTATCCGCTGCGGAAAGCACCTGTCTTGACAGGGTATACGCCTGAGAGAGCTTGCTTCTGCCGTCGAAGTAGCGCTTGAGCGCCTCAAACTCATTTTCACTGTTGGTAAGCGCCTTGTTTATATTGAAGAAGTTGAACTTCTCCTTGGTCATTTCAAGTCTGGGGTCTTCGGAGTCCTCAAGCATTGCGAGGCAGGTAGACATAATTATCGACCTTGCGCCCTTCTCCCAGACGGGGTCTTTTTCGTTCTCAATAGGACAGATAACCGAGATAAGGTCATTCAGGTCCTCATACATTTCATCATATATCTGCTGTCTTGTTACAGCCACATCGTCCTGACAGTGCGAGGGGTCAGCATAGGCCTTGCCCTGCCACTCACACCAGAGCGCACCTTCCTCAGCCTCTCCGTCGGGGCGGGTAAGGTCGGGATAGTTCGCCATACTGTCACGGTGAGCAATTATCCCCTTGCCTGCTTCAACGTAATCCTGATACATATCCCATATACCGCCAAGAGGATTCCATCTGCTTGACGAATATGTATCACGCAGATCGAGCAGAAGCACCTTATAACCTCTCTCGGTCAGGTACTTTGAGTGAAGCGAAAAAAGCTCGCCCTTAGGGTCTGTCATTATCATTGAGCTGCCGCAGCTTGTAGCACCGAGCAGCTGTATCATCGGGTTGATGAAAGTGGTTGTTTTACCTGAACCTGTAGCACCTATGATAAGGCTGTGAGCTCCCGACAGGAAATTCACCTGAAGGTGGTCATGCTTATCAAGGGTAGCCCTGACGGGTATTCCGTCTTTATTGCACTTGCCGAGGTCATCATAGTCATACTCGGGGAAGTAGCGGTCTCTCTCGGCATCTGTCAGGAAGCGGCTGTTTTCAAGTCCGCCCTTAACAACGTCGATCTTGCCGTCCTTACCGAGAAGCCCTCTGCCTGTGCCGAAAACGTAGTCCAGATTATTGCTTGAAAAGAGGTATATAATAGTTGACAGGACAAGCACCAGCGCACCGATGACCCAGGTTTTCAGCTCCAGGAACATCCCGAAATCTATATGGAACTTGTCTCTGTCATTAAACATACGGATATAGGTCATAAATTCACGCACAGCAAAGCCGACCACGCCTATAATCAGAAGTGCGCAGACTACGATCTTTGCTATTTTTTTCGGAGTCAGATCCCTGAAAATCCGTTTAATCATATCCAGAACCTCTCAGGTGTAATTTGTGTTCTATTTTTCGGATCAATAAGGTTTGTACCTGCACTGCCTTCCCAGTTATAGTATATATGCGGCTGGTTTTTTATGTTGTCAAGCAGATACATACCGCTGAAGCCGTCACGTTCAAAGAGCGTGAGATCAGTAAGCTTGCTCAGATCTCCGCCGCTTGCGAAATACTGCGTTGAGTACTTGAACATATCCTCGGGTTTGATATACTCCATAATCTTGAAATACAGAGTTTTCTTTTCAGGTGTTTCATCAACATGATCCAGGTAAGCACCATAGTCCATATAATAAGTCACAACTGTCTTTATCATGTCATCGGACATCGAAGTCGCATCATAGGGATCTATCTTGCTGTCGCTGTTTTTGACATTAAAGTACGAACCAAGGGTCCTGCTTCCGCTGTAAAGCTCAACTCTTGCAGCATCGCCAAGCCTCATTGAGCCGTAAACGAGCGTACCCATATTAAGAAGGGTAGAGCTGCTGTCAAGATAAAAAGGTACTGTCTTGCAGTTCTCATCGGCAAGTCCTCCGTAGAGAGCTCCGCCCCGCTGAATGATGATATCTCCGCCGATACACTTTATTGCGCCGCAGCCGTTTACCGTAGTATTTGCACCCGGCATAAACGGAGAAAGCACTCCGCCGTTCTTTATAAGGATAGTACCGCCGTTGTTGATGATGGTACCATTGTTTATAAAGCTTCCCGAAATACTGAGGATACCGCCCTTATTAATGGTAAGGGTCTCACCTGCAGGGAGAATAACTCCTTCGGAACGCTCCTCCTGACCTGCATTGCTGATATACTCATTTGCAGATATTTCAAGCACCTGATTTCTGTTGACAGAGGTACTGCCCTTTATAGCAGAGAACCTCATCTGAGTGCCTATATACCACGCTCTGCAGTAATTTGCGGAATTTTCTTCGGTCTCAACCTTAAAATACTGACCGTCTCTTGCGAGCATCGGGTCTTTAGAACCCGACCAGTCATTGAAAATCAGCCAGCCGCCAAGGCCGTCCTTTGCAGGAATAACTCCGCCGCCCTCATAGCTTCCCAGACCCTTAGACTGAAAAGCCCATGATCTGTACGGGGTATGGCTGATCTTCAGAATACCGCCGTCATCTCTGTCAGGGCAGATGTAGTAATCTTCCTGATCCGACTGATCCTTTGACATTTTGATAAAGTATTCGGGCGCATAGGCTCCGTCGATACCGTTATTGTTGCTGTTTTCATTTCTGCCGTAATACTTCACATAAACGCAGTCTCTTGACGAATCCGTAAAGAACACGTCTTTGGCTGCATCTATCTGCTTATCCTTTTCGACAAAGCCGTAGGCTCTGTCAGCGGCAGCCACGAAATAGCTCTTCATATGATCGACATCACTGTCATCGGAAAGACTGTTCCAGGCAGGATCATTTGAGCTGAACTTTCTCACACCGTCGATACCGCCCGTATTGCTTGACGGTCCGACATAAATATTCCCCGGAGCGACACCGCTGATATAGCTTGCAGGCTGATTATCAGGCGCAAACATAAGCAAACTCGGATGCCATTCGCTGTCAGTCGGATATGTATTGGACTTGACACGCTCCCAACGGTAAAGAACGATCTCACCGTAGGCGTCCTTGAGCATATTATCCTCTGCCTGTGCTGCTGTATCAGCAGCCTTTTCATCAGCCGCAGCAAAAGCTCTTGTGACATCAAAAGCAGAACTGTCCGCTGCAAAGGAAAAGACCAATGCAGCGGTGACAGCTAAGCTTTTTAAGCAATTCTTTTTCTTAAAGGAAAAATGTTTCATAACCGTTCCTTTTACAGTTGAAAATTAACAGTAATAAATCAGCTGTTATTGTTCATCCACTTAACCATCTCAGGTGTTGCGATACGCAGAGCAACGATCAGAATGAATATCAGCACGAAGCCGATGATAGCACTCTTCAGGTGCTGCTTAGCCTTCTCACGCTCCTGAGGCTCTTCTGCTC
>DGRP01000018.1 GCA_002391065.1 Ruminococcus sp. UBA4385
CAAGGAGAATTTGGGTAATATGACGGAAAGCTGGCAAGCAGATGATGTGCAGAGGCGTTAGCCGCGGGTCGTGCGGTGTTGCCTTAATCCCCTGTTTTTACAGAATCATTGTCATTATTTCCCATTTCTTCGGTTTCATCATCAGTTTCATCATCTGCCGAAGCAGCACTCTCCTGCATACGTTTAAGAATAACAGGGTGCTTCTTCACATACAGCCTGAATGAAAATACATAAGATGCCATACAAAGAAGCAGTGTACAGCCCATTCCGACAAGAACGCTCACCGTATAGGCAAGGTCAAAGTGCAGTCTGATCCACTCCGAGGGGTAATAAAGCACCAGATAAAAGAACTTTCCCTTACCCTCGGCATTGAAGGACTCATAAAAGATAGCGGGAATGAAATACGCAAACATCATAAGCAGCAGCACTGTAGTTATGGTAACACTGCTCCACTCCTCATAGGCGGAGTGTATTTTTCCGTCATTAAAGAAAAGGTATACCATAATCAATGTAGTTATGACAAAGGCAATAAGGCTCATATTTGAGCTGTCGGTCAGGAAGTTCTTGACTGATATCCACGAGCCGGGCATAAGATTGCAAAGCGACGGTATCAGGATCACTCCCACAAACGCACCGAACACGCACAAAAGTAGCATAAGCCCTATTCGGGCAAAGATATAAAGCATCATTTTCAGTGAATCCATAGTTACCTCCGCTATTCCTTTATCTGTGTGAGCATTCGGTCAGTGAGCTCCTTCAGGTGCTTGTTTTCGGGTAATGAGAGCTCCGGGTCGGCCTTGAGGATATCCCGTGCGGTCTGACCTGCTCGTCTGAGCACGTCCATATCCTCGGACATACTTGCTATTTTGAGCTCGGGCAGGCCGTGCTGACGGCTTCCGAAAAAGTCGCCCGGACCTCGGAGCTTCAGATCCTCCTCAGATATTTTGAAGCCGTCGTTCGTCTTTGAAAGGATTTTCAGGCGCTTGACGGTCTCCTCATTGACGTTGTCGGTTATAAGGACGCAGCTTGACTTATACTCTCCCCTGCCGACACGGCCTCTGAGCTGATGAAGCTGTGACAGTCCGAATCGGTCTGCATTCTCAATTACCATTATAGCCGCATTCGGAACATCAACTCCGACTTCGATCACCGTAGTAGACACAAGCAAATCGAGCCTGTGCTCATAAAAGGCAGTCATAACGTCTTCTTTTTCGGCGGCAGTGAGCTTTCCATGCAGAAGCCCCACTCGGTAATCACGAAACTCCCCTTTTGAAAGCTTCTCAGCATAAGCCTTTGCATTTTGCAGGTCGCTGTCATTGTCCTCTATCATCGCACAGACGATATAGCCCTGTCTGCCCTCATCGAGGTGTTTTTTTATGTAGCCGTAAACTCTCTGTCGGAGCTTTCCCGTAACTGCGTAGGTCTCAACCCGCTGTCTGCCAGAGGGCAGCTCATCGAGCACGGAAATATCGAGGTCTCCGTAGATCATCAGCGCAAGAGTTCTCGGAATCGGGGTTGCTGACATAACCAGCTTATGCGGATTTTTGCCCTTAGAGGCAAGAGCCGCCCTCTGTGCCACTCCGAAGCGGTGCTGCTCGTCTGTAATAACAAGGGCAAGAGACTTAAACTCTGTAGTCTGCTGTACAAGTGCGTGAGTGCCCACCGCCACGCTGTATTCGCCCTCAGCAAAACGGGCTTTGACCTCATTCTTGCGTTTAGGCGTCATTGAACCTGTAAGAAGACCAACCCTTATGCCCAGAGGCTCAAGGAAGGCTCTCATTGTTTCGTAATGCTGATTTGCAAGTATCTCGGTAGGCGCCATAAGTGCAGTTTGCAAGCCGTTTTTAGCAGCCGCATAGGCAAGAGCCGCCGCTACCATAGTCTTACCCGAGCCGACATCTCCCTGCAGAAGCCTGTTCATAGGGGTATCGGTCTGCATATCGGAGAGGCACTCCTCAACCGCCCTCATCTGACAGCCCGTAGGCTCAAAAGGAAGAGCCTTATAAAAATCGCTTATGTCGGTATTACTAAGCTTCTGCGCACCCTTTTCACGGTTACGGCTCTTCATAAGGAGCATTGAAAGCTGCAGAATAAGGAGCTCATCAAACACAAGCCTTTTCTTTGCCTGACTGAGTGCATAGGCATCTGTCGGAAAATGGATATTCTCAAATGCATACACAAGAGAGCAGAGCCTTTCACGCTTTGTTATGCTGTCAGGGATAGGCTCATATATAACGGTATCAAGATACTTCAGAGCTGTTCTAACGTTCTGTCGGACAGTCTGCTGTGTGATGCCCTCGGTCAGATGATATATAGGCTGTATCAGTTCTGAGGTCGCCGCATCGAAGATAAGAGGCGAATTCATTTCCTTCCTGACCGTATTTCCCGATATTTTACCGAGGAACAGGTATTCCCTGCCTACCTCAAGCTTATCGAAGGCAAAGCCTGTATTATAGATAACTATCGTCAGATCGGCTGTATCATCGGTCACGGCAGCACGATAGATTGTAAGACCCCGGCGCACCATTGCAGGCTGGAGCTTTTTGAATACCCTGCCCCTGACAAGAGCCTGCTCATTTGCGGGAGCGTCATTTATAGCCACAGGCTGAGTGAGGTCAAGATAGTCTCTCGGGTAGTCACAGAGAAGGTCATAGACTGTGTTTACCCCAAGGCGCTCATACTTCTGAGCCTTGGCAGGACCTACACCTTTTAAATAGCTTATAGGTTTTGTAAGCTGAGAGAGCATTGCCTCACCGCCCTTCATACATAATATACTATTATATATTATAGCACATATTGCAAAAAAATGCAACCATGTGACTTGTACAGGACTTTACATATTCCAAGAACTGTGTTATACTTATTAGTAACTTACTGCGGAGGCGCTTTATGATATTTCTGTTTCTGCTGCCGATGTATCTGGCGGCTGTTGTTTATATGATACTCAGGTTTTTGTACTGGGTCAAAAACTGTCATCATGTGTTTGACTGGAAGCCCTTTAAGTATCCGCTGGCGGTGTGGTTTGCAGTATCATCTGTTACGCCGCTGATAGCTGTGGTGCTGCCGAAAAACACTGTAACTATTGTGATAAGGCGGTACTCGACCTACTGGATAGGGATACTGCTGTATCTGCTGCTGTTCATTGCACTGTTTGACCTTATCCGCCTGATAGCCAAGCACACAAAGCTTAAAGATACGAAGCTTTTCAGCCGTGTGGGAATAGTTTCTGTCGGCGGAATAGTTGCAATGTGCGCAGCAGCGGTCTGCATTTACGGCTTTATGAACGCAAGGCATATAAGGGTTACAAACTACACCGCAGAGGTGAACAAGTCCTGCGGTGAGCGTGACAGCCTGAGAGTTGTGCTTATCGCTGACACGCACATGGGCTACGCTATAGGTGCAGACCAGATAGAGCAGATGGCTGAGCGCATAAATGAGCAGAACGCTGACCTCGTTGTGTTTGCAGGAGATATTTTTGACAACAGCTACAAAAACCTCGATGACCCTGAGCGTATAGCAAAGGCTTTCAGGAGTATTGAAACTACATACGGCACCTATGCCGTTTTCGGCAATCATGATATTGAAGAGCAGATACTTATGGGCTTTACGCTTGACTTTGGCCCGAAGAAGCTGAACGCTCAGGGAATGTATGACTTCATGGAGGAGTGCAATGTAAAGCTTATGACCGACGAATCGGTGCTGATCGATAACAGCTTCTACCTTGTCGGCAGACGTGACGGAGAGAAGGTCGGAACTGAGGACGGCGTGAGAGCGTCTATAGAGGAGCTCACCGAGGGACTTGACAAGACAAAGCCGATCTTTGTTATCGCCCACGAGCCTGATGAGCTTCAGGAGACTGCAGATGCAGGCGCTGATATTGACTTCTCAGGGCACACTCATGACGGGCAGCTCTTCCCGCTGACTATTCCCGTAAGGCTCAAATGGGAAAACCCATACGGACTGATGAAAAAGGACGATATGTATTCGCTTGTGACCTCGGGAGTTGGCGTGTACGGACCGTTTATGAGGGTCGGAACAAAGGCTGAGATAGCTGTTATCGACATTGAGTTTACAGGCTGATGTGAAAATACTTTCCTGTTTCTTTCAGCTTCTTTTCCGAGTTCTTTCATAAAATGAACATATTGGGGCGGTATTATATATCCAAGGTCAGAGGAACACCGAGAAAGGCTGCGGCAATAGCCTTCACCCTTGCTGAAGCTTCCAACTACCCGCTTAAGCCGGGAGACATCAAACGGCTTTTCATATATAGTACACACCCCCTAAGCAGCCCGATGCACGATCCTTGCATCGGGCTGTCTTTTGCTTCAACCGACCTGGTTTGGCATTTGTTACAAGAAAGTCTGTAATTTTGTTTTGAAATTTTAATAAAAAGGTCTTGCAATTTCGGGCGAAATGTGCTAAAATAATTCATAAGGCTTGTTTAATGGGATCGCTGTATTCCTCTCAGTCTGCAGCGGCTTTGCAAAACGAGTGCGTATTTGTAATGAGGAGGTGCTTTCATGCCAAATATTAAGTCTGCTAAGAAGAGAGTTAAGGTTATCGAGACTAAGACACTCAGAAACAAGGTTATCAAGTCTGATCTCAAGACTGCTCTTAAGAAGGCTGACGCTGCTGTCAACGAGAATGCTGACAACAAGGAAGAGGCTGTAAGAGTTGCGATCAAGAAGGTAAACATGGCTCGCTCTAAGGGCATTATTCACAAGAATAAGGCTGCGAGAAAGGTTTCTCAGCTTGCTAAGAAGCTCAACGGTTAATAAACACATAAATCCGCAAGGTTTGACCCGACCTTGCGGATTTTTTATTAAAAGCCGCAGCAGATTATCTCTGCTGCGGCCTTTGTTATGTTCTGCTGTAGTTTCCGTTATCCAGCTTTTCTATCCTGCCGTTTTGCTCAGCCTGCGTGAGCGCAAACCTTACAGTGTTTTCGATAGGCGCAGTCAGGCGAGTGAAGCCAAACTTCTTAGCAGTCTCCCTTATAAGGTCGCTCTCGCTGAGAGCAAGCTGCTCATCGAGCACCTCAAGGGCTGCACAGGTATATTCCTGAGAAGCGATCTCCTCGGCGGAGCGCTGCATCTGCTCCGTTGGTGTGCGGTAATAGCTCATAGAATCTGTCGCTGCGGCACCGCCCCAGATAAATGCGTGCTCGCTGTCCATAGTTATCTGCTTTGAAAGTGAGCCCATAAGCTTTGCAAAGTGCATTTCAGCCTTCTGAGTTGAGCGTGATATCCCCCACGCTGAGAAAACCTTTTTCATAAAGAGGCTTCTCTCTATAGGCGCTTCGGTTTCGAGGATATTTGTCATAAGGTTCAGGCTCTTCTGAGTGTTTCCCTCATTGTAGAAGTCCTGCATTGTGCCGAGCTCTGTTATATTTGTGCTCACATAGGGTCTTGCATTCAGACCTGCTTCAACGGGAGCTTCCTGAATGAAAACAGGCTCTTCCTTTTGGGTCTCCTGCTTTACTATCGGAGTTTTTGCATTCGCAATTGCGTCCTTTATCTGAGCCATGACACGCTCGGGATCGTCAAACCAGTCGAGGGTCCACACTCTGCAAATTCTCCAGCCGAGGCCTTCAAGCACTGAGGGCTGTGAGATAAACCTGTCCTTTGCGGCAGGAGTGTTATAGCAGGTTTTACCGTCAAGCATGATACCGAGCATATACTCGTCTTTGTTTTCGGGGTCGATAACACCGATGTCAAGCCTATACTCCGATGCACCGATCGAGCAGTTACACTCGTAACCGAGCTCTCTTACTCTGTCGGCTATCTCGTTGACAACAGGCTCTTTTGAGATACCTGTACGGTCGGCAACATTGATATTTCTTCCTCTCTGTGCAAATTCAAGGAAGGCTTTAAGCCCCTCAGCACCCTGAGACCTTGTTCTGGAGAGGTCTATCTGCTCAGGTCTGAGAACCGAATAGATTATCATTTCCTTCTTTGATCTGGTAACTGCAACGTTCAGACGTCTCCAGCCTCCCTCACGGTTGATAGGGCCGAAGTTCATTGAAACCTTGCCGTCCTTATCGGGACCGTAGCCTATCGAGAAGAGGATAACGTCACGCTCATCACCCTGAACGTTTTCAAGGTTCTTAACGAAAACGGGCTCCTTGGACTGAGCATCAAACTCAGCTATATCGGGGTTTGCGTTGAATTCGTCCTCGAGAAGGTCTTCTATGAGGGTCTGCTGTGCAAGTGAGAAGGTAACAACTCCTATGCTGTCATTTCTGAGCTTTTCATCTCTTAGCCTGCGCATGATCTCGGCAACAACTGCTTCGGCCTCGGCACGGTTCTGCTTGGAGCTTCCCTTGTCATAGAAGCCGTCAAGCTGAACAAGCTTTACCTGAGATACCATATCTCTGGGCGAGGGGAAGGTGTAGAGCTTATTGTCATAGTACTTCATATTTGAGAAAGCGATAAGGCTCTCGTGCTTTGAACGGTAATGCCATTTGAGGTATTCCTGCGGCATTGAGAGGGCTAAGCAGTCATCGAGAAGGCTCTCAAGGTCATCGTGCTCGGCATTGTCCTCATCGGTCTTGTCGGATTTGAAGAAGCTGGTCGGCGGAAGCTGCTTCGGGTCGCCGACTATGATAGCGTTATCTGCTCTGGCGATAGTGCCGACAGCCTCACTTGTCGGAAGCTGTGAAGCCTCGTCGAAGATCACAAGGTCAAACTTCGGGAAGGTCGGGTCTATATACTGAGCGACCGAGATCGGGCTCATGAGCATACATGGACAGAGCCTTCTGAGAAGAGTGGGTATCTGCTCGAAGAGCTTTCTGATAGAAAGCATTCTGCCGTTGTTTTTGATAGCCTTTTTAAGTATACCGACCTCGGAAGAGGCGGCAGAGCCGACCATAGTGTTCGGAATATTTGCAGAGAGCTTCGACACAAGCTGAGTAACAGTTAGTGTACGGTAGCGCTCTGTGACCTCGGCATAGCGGGCAATGATGTCCTCTGCCTGCTTGCCGCTGAACGAGGACAGTCTTTCGTCCTCACGGATATATTTAAGTGCCAGCGAATAGTGCAGGCAGCAAAGCATAGCGTCCGAAAGCTCGGCAGTCGGAACTTTGCCTGTGCGGTAAGCGGCACAAACGCTTGTAAGTCCGCACTCTCTGAGGGGTGCTTCTGCCTGAGTGAAGATAACACGCTCTCTGAGCTCACTGAGGTTTGCAAGCATAACATCAATAGTTGTCCTGATATCTGTTATCCAGCCTGATGATGCTTCCTCGGCAGAGAAGTCTATCCTGTACTTTTCGCTCAGCGCATCGCAGGATCTAGTAAAGGCTTCGATTGCCGACTTTGCATCTGCCATCTGCTGAGTATAGGCAGGGAGCTCACCTGTGGGTCTTGCGCCAAGCGCCCTGAAAGCACCGTCAAGAGAAGCGGTCTTTGCAAGCGCATTTGAAAGGGATCTGAAATCAGTGTTCTCACCTTGCCAGAGCGCTCCTGCGAAGGCTGTAATGTTCGGGTCGGCAGAGGAAAGAGCCTGTCTTTTCTCCATAACGGCACAAAGCTTGTCAAGCTCGGCGCTCACGTTCTCTTTGGTAACAGTTCCCTGCTTTTTGGAGTATGCGTCAAGTGAACGGACTATCTTTTTAATTCCGAAGTGCTTGGGTATGAACCACTTGGCAGATGCCTCTCTGTAGGCTCTGCGGGTGGAGTTTGCGTCAAGATTGAGAATATCTGCTTCATAGGTGCCCAGTATCTCTGCCTTTAAGGTATTCAGAGAATCACCCTCAGCGCAAAGGCTGTGAAGCTTCTGCTGAATGTCGGAAATATTCTCATTGCCGATAAGGGAACCAAGTGCTGTGCCTTCTATAGAGCACGCCTCTGCTATACCGCAGAGAGCGTCTGCACTGCGGCGGTCTGTGCCTGCCTGAACAGGAAGGACTGAATTCAGCGTCCCCAGACCGCCCTGCGCACCGTCTGCAAGAGAGAGGAGCGCACGGCACTCACGCTCAAACTCGTCACGGAGTTCAATAGAATAGTTTGAGCCGTTATATGTTCTGAAGGGGTGCTCAGCGAATACACCTATCTCGGCAGCAGCTGACGCATACTTATCTGTAAGCTCGGTCACTCTTGCGAGCTGTGCTTCGTCAAGGCTTGAGAGAAGGCTGTCATCAAAACTCAGCATATCCTTATACTGAAGTCTCTCCCTGAAAATGCCGATAGAGTCATAAAGCGATACTCCGCACTTTCTCTTTGCGTGAAGAGCGTCCATTATGTGATTAAGGTCACGCTTGAGCTCCTCGCACTTGGCGGCTGTGGCTTCGTACTCCTCGGCAGGCTTTATTCTGCCTACCTCAAGCGCCTTTTCAAGCTGACCGAGAACTACGCTCTTATTAGTCTTGTTTGAGTGAAGCTCCAGACAGAAGGGGTCAAGACCTATGCCTGCGAGCCTTTTCTTAACTACGCTGAGCGCTGCCATTTTTTCGGCGGCAAAGAGGACAGACTTGCCCTGATACAGAGCGTTTGCTATCATATTTGTAATAGTCTGCGACTTTCCTGTTCCCGGAGGGCCGTGCAGAACGAAGCTCTCGCCCTTTGATGCCATGACTACAGCCGTAAGCTGTGAGGAGTCGGCTATCATCGGAACGGCAATGTCAGCCATTGAAACTGTGGTGTCGCAGTTTTCGGGAGTGACGGTCTGCTCCTGCGGTGTCCAGGTGATAGCGCCCTTTACAAGTGAGGACACTATCTTGTTTTTTTCAAGCTCATCGGCACGGTTTCTGATATCGTTCCACATTACGAACTGACCGAAGGAGAACAGCCCGAGATATGCATAATCAAGAATGTTCCAGCGGCTCTTGTTCATTATTGCCTGTCTGATCGTATTGAAAACGAGTGCTGTGTCTGTGCCGTTTTCGTCATCTATCGGCAGAGGGTCAAGACCGTTTATCTCTATGCCGTGATCCTGCCTGAGGTATTCAAGCAGAGTGATATTTATCTGAGGATCCTCCTGCCTTGTGCGGATAACGTAGCCGTGATTTCTGATACTCTTCACGAGGTCTACAGGCACAAGGATAAGGGGTGCATATCTTGGCTTCTGAGAAACGTCGGTCTCATACCATTTAAGGAAGCCCAGTGCTAAAAACAGTGTATTCGAGCCGTTTTCCTCTATCGCTGTCTTGGCAGCTCTGAATATGCTTTTAAGGGTGCGTTCAAGCTCGGCCTTTGAAATAAATGTGCGAATACGGCTGCTTTTCAGCTCCTCCTCGCTGATGCTTTTTACTGCTGCCATATCAAGATCAGGCTCAAAGCCGTCTTCACGGCTTATGAAAAGCTGCTGCGAGGGGCTCTCGCAGACGAGCAGGTCTTTTTCGTTCCAGACTATGTCCTCTAAAGCATGAAGGTCGGAAGCAACAAGTCTCAGGGTGTTCTTTGTAGCCCTGAAATTCAGAAGTGAATTTCTCAGGCTGAAATCAAGAAGCTTTCTTTCCCACATTTTCTGCTTGGTCATTACACGCTCTCCCGAGGCAACTCCCAGCATTGCGGAGTTGATAGCCGCAGGAGCGCCTGCACTCAGCTCATCTGACACAGTGACAAAGCCTGCTTCTCCCTCTGTCACAGACACAGAGCCTATAGCGCTTGCTCTTGAGCGCCTCACATCAATGCAGATATCAAACTCCTCAGTGCCTGAGAAATGTGCTTTTCCGTTCATGAGGGCTGTATCAAACTGCACTCCCCTGCCTGCAACCATATCGGTACACTCAACACAGAAAAGCTCCTCAGCCTGATCTGCAAGACGCTTTTGTATTGCTGTGATGTCATCGGTCACAAAGTCGGCAAAGCTCTGCTCCTCAAACCATGCACCTGCAAAGGCATGACCCTTCATAAAGAACAGAAGCGGTGCAAGACCTGCTGCCTCTAAGCAGGCACAGTAAAGCACTGCAAAATCAAGACAGGTACCCTTTTTCTCACCGAGGAGAACATCGGGAGTTTTTACCTTAATTTCACCGTTTTCAAAGCTTGCAGGTGGATTGATATAGCCGATCTCCGCTGCCTTTATTGCTTCAAAGATCGCTGCAGCCTGCTGCTTAACGTTATTGTTATCCTGCATCTGATAGCCGAGAAACTGCGCACTGCCTGTCCACTGCTGCATAAAAGAAGCAGCGCTCTGAACTATCTGCGCAACACTCTGAGCTGTCGGCGTGATAAAGGCGCAGACAGTTTCGGGCATACGGGCTGTGCCGTTCCAGATTTCAGGCGGCAGGAGCTTTATCTCCTCCTGCTGTCGGCAGAGGGCCTCCTCGCCCTGCCATACGCTTGCAAAAAGCTTGCCCTGAACAGTCTCGGTGAGCTCCATAAGCTTTGTAAGCTCAATATTCAGCTTGATCGGTGTAACCCTGAGTGTCTCTCCTGCCCCGACCGAGCTAAGCTTTACTGTGACGTCCTCTGCAAAGGCAGGGTCAAAGTGGAGTCTGAGCTCTAAGTCTGTGAAGCTCTGATCGCTCTCATTCGTAACTGTCAGGTCTCTCACCAGAGGCACCTTGCTTACCGCCTGTGCAGCACTGAAATCCTCGGCAAAAACCGCCTTGATATGCAGGATATCGTTCATCGTAATCTCCCCTATCTGTTATAGTCCGAATCCGTTTGAAATGCGTGAGAGTATATCACGAAGAGCCTCCTCCTCGTTTTCACCCTCACAGATTATAGTCACCCTCTGACCCATTTTTGCGCCTGCCAGAGGTACATTCATTATAGATTTTGCGTTCACGGTCTTGCCGTTGGCGCAAAGCTTTATATTGCAGTTCTCATAAGCCTTGCAAGCCTTGACAAGCTCGCCCGCAGGTCTGAAATGCAGACCCTCCTTGTTTACTACAGTTGCCTCGCCCGAAACCATTTTTACGCCTCTTTCTTTGTGATAACCGCAATTGCGCAGTCCATTCTGCCCCTGACTACATCGAACTCAGGCTCAAAGCCTAAGTCTGTGAAGAACTCCTTGTAGGACTCATAGTCAAACTCACGCTTAAAATCCACTCCAATGAGGGAGAGCGCATCAACGGCTATGCTTGCAGAGGTGTTCTCGGAATTGATATAGGTCGGAATTATGACCTTTCCCCCTGTTCTGCACACACGCAGAAGCTCTTCTATTGCCTTTTCGGGCTCATCGAGCAGGTGGATAACATTGCCTGCTATCACCTTGTCGAATCGCTCGTCACGGCAGTTGATGTTCATTATATCTGCGTATCTGAACCTGATGTTATTGAGATTATCGCAGTTTTTCTGAGCCTCAACCAGCATACCCTTTGACATATCGGTAGCGACCAGAAGCCTGCACCTGGGAGCAACGTATTTTGTTATTGCACCTGTTCCGCAGGCACATTCAAGAACGGTATCGCTCTCGTCTATCTCCTGTGCGACTCTCTTGCCTAAATTGGTATAGACATCTTTGTTATAGATAGTTTCCGCAAGATCATAAAAGCCTGCAAATTTGTCCCAGATCATAATATCCTCTTTCTATGCTGAAAATCAGCGTCTGTAGTTTTCTTCCTTTGTATTGAACGGCGCAAGCGGTATGCCTGCATCGTTATAGACATTTACCTCGCCGTAGTTTGTCCAGCAGTATGAAGCAAACTTCGGCTCCTTTACCTCTGCACTTGTGAGGACAACCTTTTCGCCCTCGATGACTGCATCGGCAGGCCTGAAGTCTCCGTCCTCGCCTGCAAGCTCAAAGCCTGCTGCTTCTCCTCTGAATTCAAGACCCTCTGCATTTTTAAGCGTGAGCACTGCCCTTTCGCCCTCAAAGGTAACGCTCTCAAGGAACGCACCGTCCGCCTTGACGTCCATTCCGTAGGCCAGCTTTTCTGCCTGCAAGCAAAGGCGCTCTCCGACAGGCTTTTTGTCGGTCGGGTGGATATTGTCAAGCTCTCCGCAGTCGAGGATAACTGCCATGCCTGTGTTTTTTACAATTCTGTAGGCTCTCATCTGTGCGGAGCGTATCTTCGCCCAGTGCTTATAGTCGGGGTCGTGAGCATATCTGAACATTGGAAGCTGGGTAAGTATGAACGGCAGGTCATCATCGCCCCAGTTTGTTCTCCAGAGCTTTATAAGTGCCGTGAAAAGCTCATAATAGCTGTCGGGCTTGTGGTCGTCGGATTCGCCCTGATAGTAGAGGAAGCCCCTCAGTGTGTACGGGCAGACCCTCATAAGCATAGTATCATAAAGGCCTGTCGGTCTGAACGGATTGAGCTCGCACATAGGTCCCGGCCAGAGGTTCTTTCCGCAGAGCTCCTGCACTCTGTCCCACGATGCCCCCGGCTCGTTTTTGTAGACCTCCTGCTCCTTTTCGTGCCACTTGCGGTCATACTCCTCATATTCACGGTATTCCTTGGTCTGCTGTTCAATAGACTTGCCTGCAACCTTTTCATCATACTCGTCTATGTAGCTTCTGATACGGCTGTCAGCTTCGAGGGTGGCTCTGTCTACCCATGCGGAAGCTGATGTTCCGCCCCAGTTGCAGCCGATAAGCCCGACCGTCACTCCGAGCTCCCTTGCAAGCTTCACTCCGAAGTGAAAGCCTACCGCACTCCACGCACGGGAAGCCTCAGGGCCTGCCTGAGACCACGCTGAGTTTTCCTCATCGTGCCGGAACTTATCGTCCTTATAGCCGTTTTTCTGTGTGTAGTAGAAGCGCACATTGCAGTCAGGTGTAAGGCCTTTGAGTATCTCCTGTCCGTCCTTGGCATTCTGAAGCTCCAGCTCCATATTTGACTGACCTCCGCAGAGCCACACCTCACCTACCGCAACTCTGTAAAAGGTGACTGTGTCTGTGCCGTCGGTGAGTGTCATTTCGTAGTCGCCGCCTGCACTCATAGGTGCGAGGGTAAGCTCCCACTTGCCGTCTTTGACCTTTGCACAGGCGGAGTTTCCGTTAATTGAAGCGGTAACTGTTCTTCCGTTCTCGCCCCTGCCCCATACGGTGATGTTCTTGTCTCTTTGCAGAACCATATCGTTGCTGAAAACACTTGCAGGCTTTAGCATAATTTATCCTCCTGACTAAAGTTTGTGATAAAAAAGTATTATGTCTTCGTATTGGTTATTTATGTTTCTATATCCGCCCTCGACTGTGCCTATCTGAACAAAGCCGAGCTTCTCATAAAGGGCGGTTGCCGCCCTGTTTGATGCAACCACTGCATTAAACTGCAAAATCGTAAAGCCCCTCTGCTTTGCGATAAAGAGGGAGTGCTCCACCAGCACTCTGCCCACACCCTTGCCCCTCACCTTTGAGGACACGGCGTAGCTTGCATTTGCAATATGTCCGCACCTGCCGACATTGTTCGGGTGCAGGATATAAAGCCCCGAGACCTCGCCTTTATATTCCGCAGCACCCGTAAAGGTCTGAGATGCGAAAAACTCTGCCGCTTCCTCCTCCGTCATCGGGCTCTCCTGAGGAAAGGCATTGCCTGCCTCGACTGTTTCGTTCCATATCTCGGTCAGACGTGGAATATCTCCGGGCTCATAGGGTCGGACTGAGATGTTTTTATACTTTTTCATTGTTTCCTCCAATGCTTGTTTTTGGGGCAGAACACATCTATCTTGCCTCATCATCAACTGAAAAACAGCGGGAGCAAAGCTATCCTTACGAACTGTTTACGGCGTGGATTGCCCGTCCGGCAGGACTCATTCTATAAATGACCTCATTCCGTGCTCTCTTCTCCACTCAAGGAAGTCCTCATAAGTGCCCATTCTGTCGATACAGCCGTCAGGGGTGATCTCAATGATGCGGTTAGCAACGGTCTGCACTATTTCGTGGTCGTGAGAGGCGAAGATCACCACTCCCTTGAAGTCAAGCATAGCATTATTGACCGCAGTGATAGACTCGAGGTCAAGGTGGTTGGTCGGTCTGTCAAGCATGATAACGTTCGAGCCGAAAAGCATCATTCGGGAGAACATACATCTTACCTTTTCTCCTCCCGAGAGCACCTCTACGGGCTTGTAGATCTCATCGCCCGAGAAGAGCATTTTTCCGAGGAAGCCCCTGAGATATGTGTCAGTTACCTCTGAACGGGAGTAGGGTCTTATCCAGTCAACTATGGATTCTGTATGACCGTTGAAATACTTTGAGTTATCCACAGGGAAATACGAACGTGAGGTAGATACTCCCCACTTGATCGAGCCTTCGTCGGGTTCTTCCTCTTCGGCAAGTATCTTGAAGAGAGCCGTTACTGCCTGCTCGTTCTCGGATATAAAAGCTACCTTGTCAGTTCTTGAAAGCGTAAAGGACACGTTATTGAGAAGCTTTTCTCCGTCAACGGTCTTGGATATGCCGTTTACTTTCAGTATATCCTTGCCGAGGTCTCTGTCCATTGTGAACTGAACAAAGGGATATTTTCTCGATGATGCAGGTATCTCTTCTAAGCTTATCTTATCAAGGAGCTTCCTTCTCGCTGTCGCCTGACGGGACTTTGACTTGTTGGCAGAGAAGCGATTGATGAACTCCTGAAGCTCTTTTATCTTGTCCTCGTTTTTCTTCTGCTGGTTTTTCATAAGCCTCTGCATAAGCTGTGAGGACTCATACCAGAACTCATAGTTGCCGACATACATCTTGATCTTGGTGTAGTCGATATCGACTATATGGGTGCAGACGTTATTGAGAAAGTGTCTGTCATGCGATACTACAAGGACAGTTCCGAAATAATCTGCGAGGAAATCCTCCAGCCAGCGGATAGCGTCAATATCGAGGTGGTTGGTAGGCTCGTCGAGCATGATTATATCGGGGTTTCCGAAGAGTGCCTGTGCTAAAAGCACCTTGACCTTCTCATTACCCGAGAGAGTGGACATCTGCGAATAGAGGATATCCTCGGGCAGACCCAGGCCCTGCAGAAGCTTTGAAGCATCGCTCTCAGCCTCCCAGCCGTTGAGCTCTGCGAATTCGCTTTCAAGCTCGCCTGCACGGTCGCCGTCCTCCTCGGTGAAATCCTCCTTTGCGTAGAGAGCATCCTTCTCCTGCATGATGTCATAAAGCCTTTTGTTTCCCATAATGACAGTATCAAGGACATTATACTCATCGAATGCGAAGTGATCCTGTCTGAGAACGGAGAGCCTGTCCTCCTTGGAGATGGCTACCTCACCTGTGGTGGGCTCGATCTCGCCGTTGAGGATCTTAAGAAAGGTAGACTTTCCTGCTCCGTTTGCACCGATTATGCCGTAGCAGTTGCCGTTTGTGAATTTGAGGTCAACGTCCTTGAAAAGAAGCTGTCCTCCGAACGACAGACTTACATTGCTTACTGTTATCATTTTACTTTCTCCTTACATTAAATACATACAAAGTTATTATACCATATCTTTCCCGATTTGTCTATAAAAATCAGGAAATTTTCTTGTGCTTTGATGAGAATAAAATGCTTTACTTTCGCAGGCTCTTATGGTATAATAATAAAAAACTCCGGAGGTAACTATGAGCAAATATATCATGTCACTCGATCAGGGTACAACTTCGTCAAGGGCTGTCATTTTTGACCATGAGGGCAAAAAGGTCGCCGCTGTGAACAAGGAGTTTCCGCAGATATTCCCCGAGGGGGCTTTTGTTGAGCATGACCCTATGGATATACTCAACAGCCAGCTTGATTCCGTAAGGGCGGTGCTTGAGCAGACAGGCATATCGCCTTCCGATATTGCGGCTCTCGGTATCACTAACCAGCGTGAGACCACGATAATATGGGACAAGGCAACTGGAAAGCCGGTCTACAATGCGATAGTATGGCAGTGCCGCAGAACCGCCGATATCTGTGCAAGACTTGAAGGCCAGGGGCTCGGGAAATTTTTCAAGGACAAGACAGGCCTGCTTATAGACCCGTACTTCTCGGCAACTAAGATAAAATGGATAATCGACAACGTTGAGGGCGTGCGTGAGAGAGCACAAAAGGGCGAGCTCCTTTTCGGTACAGTGGACTGCTGGCTGATATGGAACTTAACAGGCGGAAAGGTCCACGCCACCGACTGCTCAAATGCGTCAAGGACTATGCTTTTCAATATCCACACTATGAGCTGGGACAAAGAGATACTTGGGCTTCTCGGCATTCCCGAAAGCCTGCTCCCCGAGGTGCGTGAGTGCTCGGGAGACTTCGGTGTGTGTGACGAGAGCATTTTCGGGGCTGCTATCCCAATAAGGGGCTGCGCAGGAGATCAGCAGGCTGCGCTCTTCGGGCAGTGCTGCTTCCACGAGGGCGATGTGAAAAACACCTACGGCACAGGCGGATTTCTCCTTATGAACACGGGAGAGAAACCCGTTGAGAGCCGAAGCGGTCTGCTGACTACCGTTGCGTGGAGCATGAACGGTCAGGCAAGCTATGCGCTGGAGGGCTCGGTGTTTGTGTCGGGGGCTGTGGTCAAGTGGCTGAGAGATCAGCTTGGCATTATCAGCTCCGCAGAGGAGAGCGAAGCAGCTGCACGCTCTGTCCCCGATAACGGCGGAGTGTACTTTGTGCCTGCGTTCGTAGGGCTTGGCACTCCATACTGGGTGCCCGACGCAAGAGGCACCATAACAGGCCTTACCCGAGGAACAGGCAAAAACCACATCATAAGGGCGGCGCTTGAGGCTATCGCTTATCAGACCGCCGACGTGCTCGACGCTATGGAGCAGGACACAGGAAAGCTGGGTGTTATCAAGGTTGACGGCGGAGCTGCCCAGAATGACTTCCTTATGGAGTTTCAGGCAGATATACTTGCAAGGTCAGTGATAAGGCCCTCGAATGTTGAGTCAACGGCGCTTGGCGCTGCCTTCCTTGCTGGACTTGGCTGCGGCTTCTGGGGCAGCACCGAGGAGCTTTCAGGTCTTTGCGAGAACTTCCGTGAATTCAGCCCCTCAATGACCGAGGAGAAAAGAACAGAGCTTCTTAACGGCTGGTCAAGGGCGATTAATGCTACGGTAAAGGGCTATGCAAGATAGATATGAAAAACCGCAGACGAGTTCGCCTGCGGTTTTTGTTATATGGTCTTGAAAAAGGCTTCTATCTCTTCTTTACCTGCGGTGACGCTGCCCTGTATCATCTGATCTGAGCCGCCGCCCTTTCCGCCGAGAGCCTGATTTATCTCCTTCGACTTTGCTCTCAATGGCAGGCTGCTTGAAGCTATGATATAGCTGAAGCCCTGAGCCTCTTCTCCGAAAATGCCTGCTGCACCGTCTGTCAGAAGAACTGCCTTGTTTGCGATCTCACGCATAGCATCACGGCCTATGCCCTTTGTAAACACGCAGAAGCTCTCTCTGCTGTCATTGGAAAGGCTGTCGATGATATCCTGTGCTTTCTGCTTTTCAATGTCTGCGATCTGTCTTTTAAGCTCGTTATTTTCGGTCAGGAGCTTTTCAACAAACTGATATACCTTCTCGGGCTTTGAGGACAGAAGCTTCGACAGAGCCGATACGGTATCCTGTCTCTGTTTGAGGAGCTCAAATGCGTCCAGTCCGCAGAGGATATGCACTCTTGTTCCGCCCTTGTAGCTTTCCGAGGAGAGCACCTTGATAATACCTATCTGACCTGTTGAGCCAACGTGCGGAGCACAGCAGGCGCATACATCTGCACCCTCGATAGTTACTATCCTGACGTTTTCCGTCATTTCAAGCTTGCTCCTGTATTCCATGCCTGACAGGGTCTCGCTGTCGGGGTAGGTTATGGTTATGGGAAGGTCTTTTGCTATCGCTTCGTTAGCCTTGATCTCGCACTCTGCGAGATCCTCATCGGAAATAACTCCGTTAAGGTCAAGGGTAACTTCCGAGGTGCCGAGGTGAAAGCCCACGTTCTCATATCCGAGCTTAGCATGGATAAAGCCCATGATAAGGTGCTCTCCCGAGTGGTTCTGCATACGTCTGATCCTGACATTATAGTTTACAGAGCCATGCACTTCAGTTCCGACTTCAATAGCCGACCTGCACTTGTGAATGACCTCGCCGTTTTTCTCGTAGGTATCAAGAACCTCGGTATCTCCGAGCCTGCCGACATCGCCTGCCTGTCCGCCGCCCTCGGGGAAGAAGGCTGTGCGGTCAAGAACAATTTCCCAGCCCTTTTTTATCTCGGTACAGGAAATGACCTTTGCGTCAAATTCCATAAGCATTCCGTTATCAAATAGTTTTTCAGTCATTCGGTTATCCTCCGTTATATCAGAAAGTCAGTGTAAGGTTGTTCAGACCCATAGAGTTTACATAGTTTGCGCTCTTTACAAGCTTCATTACCATTTTTATGCCGATATGTGATACAGGGTCATCATCGCTGTGCATTTCCGTATATTTGACAGGGTCAAAATGGCGGCAGTTGTCACGGATACGGAGTATCGGCTCGCCTCTTTTGAACATAAGCCTTATGTCAATGGAGTTCTCACGCTTTTCCTTATCGAAGCCATGCTTTACGATATTATTTGCCATTTCCTCAACAGAAAGGGCAATAAGTGAGCTCAGCTTTGAGCCTGCACCGTGCTCCTTGCAGAAAAGCGATACTGCAACAGAAGCAGTAACTACCTCATCGGGATTGGTCAGTGAAACCTCAAGGCAGTCATCGTCTTTTACGCCGTAGTTTTCGGGCAGGAGCGAGAAAGCCTCGGCAGAGATAGAAAACTTCTTATTCTTCACTGCTACATAGATAACTATGAACAGGAGCGTAAGGCACTCTCCGCAGAGGAAGCCGAACCACACGCCCTTTATACCGAAGAGCTCACTGAGTATATAAGCTGATGCCGCTGTAAGGGCAAAATTCTGCATAACGGAGATCGTCTGTGTAAGGCCAACATGATTTACACCCTGATAATAGTTTTTAAGACTCGTATTGATAGCACAGGGCACAAGCGACAGCACGAATATTCTCAGACCTACAACAGCGTACTTGTAAGCCTCGGGCGTGTCAAGGAAGAGAAGCACCAGCGGTTTTGCAAATATCAGCACAAGGCCCGTGACTATTCCGCAGATAACTGCCGCATATACCGTCATTATCCTGACAAGAGCTTTAAGACTGGTTTTGTCCTCATCGCTGTAAAGAATAGAGGAAAGCATAAGTGCCACAGAAGCAATTCCCGAGCTGAACGAATAGCAGATATTGCCGACTGTAGAAATTACGGAATATGCCGCAACCGCAAGGACGGGGTCGATGTGTCTGAGGATATTATTCAGAACAAAGGTCAGAAGAACTAAGCTCATCTGATTGATAAGGGTAGGCACGCCGTCTCTGAATACCTGCAAACAGCTTTTCACAGAGATAAGCGCCTTCTTGAACTGGAAGATGCAGTCCTTTTTGAAGAAATATGCTATTCCTATGCAGAATGCGATATAATAGCTTATGCTTGATGCAAGACCCATTCCGAAGGTGCCGCCGTGAGCTGCAAAAACGTTTATAAGGTCAGCGGCAATGTCACCTACTGTCATAAAGGCAACTGCTACAACAAGACGTGTTCTGCTGCCCGAGATCTGCATATATGGCACCATTACCTGCGAGAACATGAATGCAGGAGCTCCGATTATGAAGCCTCTCAGATAGTCCTTTGTAAGCTTGAAGACCTCTGCGTTCTCGGTCTTTGTGCCTGCTCCGAGGAGTGTACAGATAGGATCGGTGAAGATCAGCACCGCTGCAAGTCCTATGACGGATACCGCTGCGGTTATCACCACTGAGGCTGTAAAGCAGGCATTTGTGCCTTTTTTATCGCCTATACCCATAGTTTTTCCGCACATGACCTGAACGCCTGCCGAGATCATGCTGCCTATAGCTGCAAACACAAGCAGTACAGGTGTAGCATAGCCGTATGCCGACATAGACTCAACGCCCAGGAAACGCCCGATCATAATGCTGTCTATCAGCATACAGAGCATTACTGTCATGGCTGAAAGGATCTGAGTCAGCAGCATTTGTCTGAATAATTTTCTTATCATTTGTTTTCTTCCTCCAAATTCTACCCCGAAATACTATTTGTTTTTCCTTGATGAAATAAGCTTTACTATCGCAAGCACTCCCACCATAACACAGAGCGCCATTCCTATTGCAAGCAGAACCCATGCTGTCCTCTGGGAATTAATAAAATCCGAAACCGACTGCTCCCCTATCAGTTTTTTTGAGGTTTCTGTCTTTTTGAAGGCTTCAAGAAGCATTACTATTGCAAGCCTTATATTTACAAGCGCAAATATCGAAGAAAACCCCAGCAGTATCCCATGCAGAAGTGCTGCTCCCGCATCTTCTCTGGCATAGGCCTGCACACCCTTCCATGCAGCAAGTGCCGTCGTCACAAGGTAAACCACATAGGTGCAGAAAAGCACCGTCATCGGTACGGGCTTTCCCGAATCAAGCACTGTCTTTATGAGAGCCGCAAACACTGAGCCGAACAGCACTGCCGAGAATAAGGCTGCAAGTGCCCATTTCCTGAATGTGATGTCAGACTGCTTTGTCTGCGGCTTTTTTATCTGTTTTGGCATATAAACTACCTCCGTAAATGTTAATTGTCGATTATCTCGATTTTGATCCTGTCTATTTTCTGCTCGTCTTCCATTCTGACTGTCATTTTGAACGGAGGGCTGTATATCTGCTCATTCTGCTCGGGAAGGCGGTCTAAAAGGTCCATTATCCAGCCGCCTATCGAGTTGTGGTCTGTCTCTATCGCATCGGGCTCTAAGCCTGTACGCTCAAGAAAGTCCGAAACCGAAAGCTCGGGCGAAACCTCAAAGGTATTGTCCCTGTGCTTTACAAAAGAGATGTCCTCCTCGTCGCTCTCATCATATATCTCTCCGACAAGCTCCTCAATTATGTCCTCCAGAGTGCATATACCCTCGGTGCCGCCGTACTCATCAAGCACGACCGCCAGATGCACCTTCTTCCTCTGCATAAGCCTGAAGGTCTCAGATATTTTCTTTGTCTCGCTGATGTAGACAGGCTCATTCATAATACCGCTTATATCTCTTCCCTTTCTGAGATACAGCTCAAAGAAATCCGACTGGTGGATAACACCGACTATGTGGTCGATATCGCCCTCATACACAGGAAGCCTTGAAAACTTGGTCTTTATGAACTTGTTCTTTATATCCTCAAGGCTGTCACACAGCTCCACAGCCTCGACATTTACCCTCGGAACAAGTATCTGAGATATCTCTATCTCATCAAATTCCAGTGCCGAGCGCACAAGGTCCGACTCCTGCTCCTCTAAAACGCCCTCGTCCTCGATCTCCTCAATGATATATTTCAGCTCCTCCTCGGTAACGCTCGGGGCCTTTTTCTTTGAGCGAAAAAGCGCCGCCGCAAGCTTTTTTATAAGCATAAAGATATAAATAAGCGGTGTTATTATAATCATAAATGCCGAAAGCGGAGCAGACATAAACACGGAAAAGCTTTCCGAGTTCTCCTTTGCAAGGCTTTTAGGGAGTATCTCTCCGAAAATGAGCACAAGCACTGTCATAACAAGTGTTGCAAGCCCCACACTGCCCTTGCCGAACCTTTCGGTGAAAACTACCGTCGCAAGCGACGATGAGGCTATATTCACTACATTATTACCTATCAGTATGGCTGTGAGCGCCTTATCATAGTTCTCACATATATGCAGTGCTCTTTCAGCACCCTTGTTCCCCTCATCGGCAAGCTTTCTGAGCCTTATCCTGTTACAGCTCGAAAAAGCAGTCTCTGCCGCCGAGCAAACAGCCGACAGCATGAGCAGAACTGCGATTATAATTATCTGAGTCAAAGAAATTATCCTTTCAGCGTCTAAGGAATACATTTTTGTCAAACTGTACTATTATTTGACAATACAATATTATTATACCATATAAATATCATTTTGTAAAGGCTTTGACAGAAACGATTGTCAAGTACGAATTGACATTCCCATACATCTGTGCTATAATAAGCCTATGGGTATTGCACTCTGCGGCAAGGCGGTTCAATCTACCCCTCACAAGGGGGGATCAGAATGAGTATTTCGGACGTACTTAATTTATTAATGCTACTTACGGAAGTGATCGCATTAGTGGTCATCATCTCTGACGACAGAAAAAAATAGCCGCCCTACTTCCAATAGAGCGGTAAAAAAATAAAACTTACCAATCCTAGAGGGAGAACCGCTAAAGCCAAAGGCTGGTGCGATACCCTCTTTAATTATTATAGCACAGGGAGGACGGATTGTCAAGTACGAATTGACATTTCCGTACATCTGTGCTATAATAAGCCTATGGGTATTGCACTCTGCGGCAAGGCGGTTCAATCTTTCCCTCGTAAGGGGGTGAGCAGAATGAGCGTTATGGAAGTAATCAGTTTACTTATCCTCATAACAAACATAGTTGCACTCGTGGTAACGATCTGCAAAAAAGATAAAAAATAACCGCCCTACTCCTACATAAGGCGGTTATTATCAATAATAACAACACTTTGAGGGAGAACCGCTAAAGCCAAAGGCTGGTGCGATACCCTCTTTAATTATTATAGCACAGAGTTTTTTACTTGTCAAGTACAAAAAAAGAACTGCTCCGAAGAGCAGCTCTCATTTTGTTTGTAATTAATGTTTACAAGTTAGCTATTAGGAACCCTGCTGCTGTCCTGACTGCTGCTGTGCAGCTGTTGCAGTTACTTGTGTACCCTTGAATCCAGCACCGAAAGTATGAGGTTCATCAGGATCATTCTCAGGGTTAGGATACTGACCAACGATCTTGGAATTTTCACCTGTTGCCCACTGAGCACCTGTAACTTCACCAACGCTATTAATATTATAAGCTGCTTGGCCTACACCATCGCCGTTGTCCTTGAGTGCCTTGTAAACTGCGTTCTTAACTCTAGCTTCAAAAGTTGTGCCAGTAACAGATGCAGGTGCGCCCTTGAAAGCAAATGCTGTAGGATCCTCACCCTCAGCTACCATGTCAGCAGCCTGGTTGTTAGCGGTTGTGAATACCAGCTTAGCGTTAGAGTTAGCGCTCTTAAGTCTGGACTTCTTAACGTAGTTCATCATTGTAGGTACGAGGATAGCTGCCAGGATACCAATGATTGCGATTACGACTACGAGCTCTACGAGTGTAAAGCCCTTGCGGTTTGACTTTTTCATAGAAAATCCCTCCATAAAAATATTAAAAATTTGTTTTGAAACGCCCCGCAAGCCGAAATAAGCAGAACGCTTCGTTTTGTTCCACAGGGTAGTCACTCCCTTTGGCTTGTTACTATAATACCACCAACCGCCAAAAAAGTCAATAGATTTTAACACATTTTTATCACTTTTGTAGAATTGCACAAATCAGCACTCAGCGTTTTAGTCAGTTGTTCTATCGAAACAGCCCGAAAACGATTGCGAATGTAAAGCCATAGCTAACTTTGCAAGAGCATCTTCATTTCATCATAGGTAGCCTCAGCTGCCTCATCAAGACTGAGTTCTCCCGAGAAGATACTCTTCACTGTCTCAGAGTAAAGCGCCACAGCCTCGGTGTCCTCAATATAGGGGCTCATTGCCGTAAATTTATCGTTTGACTTCATTTTCTCGTTGGCATCAAACTGTATGCCCGTAAGCAGATCGTATGACTCCAGTATCTCGAGAGCCGCCTTCGATGAGGGTATACCCTTTCCGAGCTTCTGCAGAGTGTTCATTTCCTTGCTGTTTTCCAGATAGTCAAGAAGCTTTGCCGCCTCTTCGGGATTTTTGGTTGTTCTCTTTATCGCATAAAGGCTTGTAGGCTTTTTGTACCAGCCGAAAACCTCGGCGCCCTCTATACAGGGGTAGTCGCCTATCACGATGTCAAGTCCAAGCTTCAGCGAGGGGTCACAGTAGTACTCAGCATCGGATATCCACACTGCCTGCCCCGCAACATTCTCGCGTTCAAGGTCGTTTCTGTCGAAGTCATCGCTGTGCTTTGTAACGCCCCTCTCCAGAAGGTCAACATAAAAGCCCAGCAGCTCCTTGTAATCGTCTTTGGACATCTCAAGCTCAGCAGAGTCCCTGTACAGCTGCTTTGAATGGCTCTGCTCAAACCATGCCACCGCTGACAGCCACACCGACTTTGAGGACAGCGCAAGCGGATATATACCGTCGGGGCTCATGACCTCGGCAGCCTTGTAAAGGTCCTCCCATGTTTCCGGGAGCTCCAGACCGTAGCTTTCGTACATATCCTTATTATAGTAGAAGGTTATCGCATTGAACGAGGTCGGCAGAGCGTTCAGCTTTCCGTTGATAATGCCGCAGCTCAGATCGCTTTCGGGGAAAACGCTCAGGTCTATCCATTCTGAAAGCTCATTAAGATCATAAAAGCCGTCGCCCGTCGGAGAGTACTCATAAAGCCAGTCATAATTGAGCTGCATTACATCAGCCTCGTTACCCGAATAGTACTCCATATCCATTGTATTTTTGAAGCCTTCATACTCGCTGAAATATACACCTACCGTATAGCCCGTCTTATCCTCAAACTTCTTTACAGCTTCAAGGGTGTATTCATTTCTCTGCTCCTTCCCCCACCACGAGAAGGAAAGCGTTTTTACGTCATCGTGCGGATAGAACTGTTCATCACCCGTGCAGCCTGTAAGCGCCGCACACAAAACCGCCGCCGTTATCAGTGCCGTGACTTTATTTTTCCTGTTCACGAGACTTGTTCTCTCCTTTTTTCTTGTATATAACATAATCCTTATTCCTGTCGGAAGCACACTCGGAAGCTGCCTCCTCCGCAAGCTCTAAAAGCTCATCATAGTCAGAGGTGCTGTCAGGATAGACCGCCGCACCTACTGAAGTTTTTATCTCTCCTCTGCCTGCTTCAAGCTCACATCTTCTGAGCCTCATCGCAAGCCCCGATACGCTCGACCTTATATCATCATAGGCCTTCATAAGGTTAATATCCGTGAAATCCGCAAACACTGCGAACTCATTTTTCCTCATAATTCCGACAGTATGCTCTGTTCCGAACAGCGCATCTATCGCCTGTGCGATCTTGACTATAGCTTCCTCGGCTATCTCCTCGCCGTAGGTCTCTTCAATAATATCCAGGTTGGTTATCTTCACTATCATCAGCACGAAGGTAGAGCCTGTAAGGCTTGTCTCTATCTTGTCAAGAATAACGTTCTCGGTGTACTCTGCATTGTGAAGCCCCGTTGCAGGGTCTACAGTGCCCGTATCGGAGAACCTGTTTCTCTCAGGGTCAAACCTGCGTGTAAGCGCTCTTATTATCAGGTCAAACATTACGATAATAAGCACCGACAAAAACAGCGTAATAAGTGCGAACTTGATTGAAAGGCGTCTTCTCGGTGTAAGGTCCATAGTGGTAATTATCTGCCAGCCGTTATCAAACGAGCAGCTTGAAGCTATAACATCTGCATTTGAGGCAGTGGTATCCTGCTCCTCTGCAAAAAGGTTTATCAGGTTCTTGTCAAGCTTATCGGCAGGGGATTTTTTGCCTGTATCAAAAATGACCATATTCTTATCATCGCAGAGCACAGCCCTTAGATCCTTAGACTCAAATGCCGTCATGAACTTTGATTCAAGCTCTGTCGCATAGCAGGTTGACATAAACAGCGCCCTGTCATTGAGCCTTCTCACATAGAAAAGCTTTTTGAAATCATAAACGCCCTTGTCCTCATCGTAAAAGCCGGTAAACCAGCCTGCCATCTGCGAGCCCAGACGCTCCGACAAGCCCTGATATATCCTGTCATTGAACAGATCCCTTGAACCGTCGCTCACTCTTCCGAGCGACTTTTCACTGTCATACACAATGCCGTAGTCAGCATAGTTGTCAACAACTCCCGACGTCATCAGGAACTTCCCTATCTTGCCTTCAAGCTCCTCATCGTTTCCGCTTCCGTCATAGTCAATATAATTCTTCTGCGAAAACAGAAGCTTTCCCGTTGAATTCATTCCGTCAAGGAAGTTGTCTATATTCTTTTTCATCTGGAGATTTATATCGGTGCAGTAGCCTACATCACGGTCATTTGCAACACCTCGCTGGAAAATGACAGCAGTAACCGTCAGCGCACCCGTCAGCAGAAGTATACAGCACATTCCCGCAAGCACAGCCCTTGAGCCGAACCGCCTTATATGAAAGAAAATCTCACTCTTCTTAGCCATCGGACATACCTCCCCGAACAATAATATTATTCAAAAATAAGTATACCACAAATCCTTCTCCATTACAAGAGCTTTTTTCAAAATTGCGCTCAGCGCTTTACAATTCAGTGCTCTTCTGTTATAATAGGAGTATCTTTTTTACGGAGCTGATTTCATGAAAAGAGCAGTCATAGGAATACTTGCGCACGTTGACTCGGGAAAGACCACCCTCTCCGAGGCCATGCTTTACACCTGCGGAGCAATAAGAAAGCTCGGCCGTGTTGACCACAAGGACGCATTTCTCGACACCGACCCTATCGAGCGTGACAGGGGGATCACGGTCTTTTCAAAGCAGGCAGTCTTTGAGTACGGCGGCATATCCTACACTCTGCTTGACACTCCCGGGCACGTTGACTTCTCGGGAGAGACCGAGAGAACGCTCTCGGTGATAGATTCGGCAGTGCTTGTTGTCAGCGCCGTTGACGGTGTACAGAGCCACACGCTCACACTGTGGAAGCTTCTCAGGAAATACCGCATACCGACCTTTATTTTCATAAACAAAACCGATATGCCAAACGCTGACAAGGCATTTGCACTGCGCTCCTGTCAGGCGAAGCTTTCCGCAGGCTGTGTTGATATGTCACTCCCCGAGGACGAGCTTTTTGAAGCTCTGTCCGTCACAGGCGAGGGGCTGATGAACGAATATCTCGAAAGCGGTTCTCTCAGCGATGAGAGTATCAGAGATGCGATAGCTTCGGGCGAGGTTACTCCCTGTATGTTCGGCTCGGCATTAAGGCTCAAGGGTGTGGACAAGTTTCTCGACTGCATGAGCAGATATATCACAGTGCATGAAAAGAGGGAGAAGTTCTCTGCCCGTGTCTACAAAATAGCCGAGGACGGCTCAGGGGCAAGGCTCAGCTATATGAGGATAACAGGCGGAGCTCTCAGCGTCCGTGATATTGTCACCTACACCGACCGTGAAGGGAACGAGCTTTCCGAAAAGGTCAGCCGTATCAGAATATACAACGGCGAAAAATACACAAACACCGAAACAGCCGAGCAAGGTCAGGTATGTGCAGTACTCGGACTATCGGGCTGCTATGCAGGGCAGGCGCTCGGACACGGGTCGGGAGAGTTCAGGCCTGTGCTTGAGCCTGTGCTCAGCTACCGTGTGTCTCCTCCCGAGGGTATTGATGAGCACACTCTTCTGAGGGCGCTAAAGATCCTTGAAGCCGAAGACCCTACTCTTTCGGCAGGCTATAACGAGCAGACAAGAGAGATAAACATTTCCCTCATGGGCGAGGTACAGCTTGAAGTCATCAAACGGATACTCTCGGAGCGCTTTGGTATAGAGGCTGAATTCGGCGAGGGAAGAATAGCCTACAGAGAGACTATAGCCTCTCCTGCCGAGGGCGCAGGCCACTTTGAACCTTTGCGCCACTATGCCGAGGTACATTTAAGGCTTGAACCTCTGCCGAGGGGAAGCGGACTTGAATTTACCTCCGAATGCAGCGAGGACAGCCTTGCGAAGAACTGGCAAAGGCTCATTCTCACCCACCTGAAGGAGCGCTCACACAGGGGCGTACTGACAGGCTCGCCGATCACGGATATGAGGATAGTGCTCACGGCAGGCAAGGCGCACATAAAGCACACCGAGGGCGGCGACTTCCGACAGGCAACCTACAGGGCAGTAAGGCAGGCGCTCCGCTATGCCGAGAATGTTCTGCTGGAGCCGTACTATTCATTCAGACTGGAGATACCCTCTGCAAACGTCGGCAGAGCCCTCACCGACCTTGACAAAATGGGGGCGCAGGTCTCCCCTCCCGACACTGACGGCGAAAGCTCAGTCATCACAGGCAGAGCGCCTGTATCGGGGCTTCGGTTTTACCACACAGAGGTCTCCGCCTACACAAAGGGGCTCGGACACCTCTTCACCGAGGCTGACGGCTATGACCTTTGCAATAACGCCGACGAGGTCATAGAGAGCATTGCCTATGACCCCGACAAAGACCTTCATAACACTGCGGATTCGGTGTTCTGCTCACACGGCTCAGGCTATGTTGTGCCGTGGAACGAAGCAAACGAGCTTATGCACGTAAGCGCCTCCCCGAAGAAGAGCATTGAGGAAGAAGCCGAGGAAATGAAGCTCAGAGCTGACAGCTTTGTCCGCAGAGCAGCCGATGACAAAGAGCTCATGGCGATCTTTGAGCGCACCTACGGCGAGGTAAAGCGCCGCCCCGAGCAGGCAATGAGAAAGCCCCGTGAGGTATCTCCGAAAACCAAAGCAAAGCCTGTTCCCAAAGGGCCTTTGTATGTGCTTGTAGACGGCTACAACATAATATTTGCGTGGGAGGAGCTCAAAAAGCTGGCGCAGAAGAGCTTAGACCTTGCAAGGGCTGAGCTTATCAACCGCATGGCGAACTATCGGGGCTTTATGCAGTGCGAGCTGATAGTCGTGTTTGATGCCTACCGTGTAAAGGGCGAGCACCGTGAGATCGAAGAGCACAGCGGTATCAGCGTTGTTTACACCAAAGAAGCCGAGACCGCCGACACCTACATTGAAAGGACAGCTCATCAGCTCTCAAAGGAGCACCGTGTCAGGGTAGCGACCTCTGACGGGCTGGAGCAGGTCATCATCATGGGCGGAGGGGCACTCAGGGTTTCGGCGCAGGAGTTCAGACGAGAGGTTGAACAAGCCGAGCGTGCAGTCCGTGAGATGATAAAAACGTACTTTTAGAAGGGAACCGGTCTATAGGTAATAGGGAATAGGGAATAGGGAATAGGGAATAGGTAATGTATCGCCTTCGGCGATGATTTTTAATGGGGCTTTGCCCCATACCCCTAGGTGATAGGTTGGCATTGGAAAAATAGAAAAACCAGCCTATAATCTATAACCTAAAATTTATAACCTAAAACCTTTATCCTATAACCTATAACCTATAACCTATCCTAAGAGCAGCAAATGAAAAAGTCCGCACTACCTACGTGCCCGAATGGGCATCGTCCGCAAAGCGGACACCATACCTATTCCCTATTCCCTATTCCCTATTCCCTATTACCTACAGACCTATTCCCTATTACCTATTACCTAAAAAAGAGCAGCCCGAAGGCTGCTCTTTTTGAATTACCAGTTTGTTGCGATATCGAGCTGATATCTGTTGCTTGCTGCAAATCCGCCTGTGTCGCAGACGATTCCTGTACCAAGCGACGTAGGAACGAGAGTTCCTCTTGCTCTGATGCCAAGGTCAGCAGCTACCATAACGTACTTGCCGAGCATCTTGCATCCGTCATCTCTTACCCAGTAAGGATATTTATCCTCGCTGAAGCCCATACCTCTCATGATAGAAACAACACCGCTCATATTGAGGTTGTAATATGTCTCCTTGCCCGAAGGTCCGTTGTAAACGCCGCTCCAGCTTGACAGATGTGAGCTGCTGTTCCAGTCGGGATTGTATGTAGGATTCATGTAAAGTCCGTCATCGTCATCAGATGAGCTGCTTGCTGCAGGTGTTGTTGTTGTAACAGCTGCCTTCTTCTCAGTGCTCTCGGACTTCTCTTCGGTCTTTGTCTCTGTAGTCTGTACAGAAGCAGTTTCTTCTTCCTCAGGCTCTTCTTCAACTACCTCAACGTACTCGATAACCTGTACCTGAGTCTGTACTTCCTGAGCTCTTGCTTCCTCAGCTGCCTTCTTAGCAGCCTCTTCCTTCTTCTTCTCTTCTGCAGCTCTCTTCTCTGCCTCGGCTACCTTCTTCTCCTGAGCATTCTTCTCATCAAGAGCAGCCTTTGCAGCACTTGCCGAGTCTGCAGCTTCCTTTTTAGCCTTTGCCTCAGCAGCCTCTATAACAGCGACCTTCTGCTCGCTGATCACTGCCTGCTGGTCAAGAACAAGCTGATCGTATGTAACAGCAGTTCCGTTTTTAAGCTCAACTGAATTTACAGACGCACCCTTGAGAGGCTGTGCTATTGCTACCTGCTCCTCTACAGATACCTGTCTGTCTGCTGCCTTGTAATCCTTTGCTATCGCCTTTGAGTCAATCGCCATAGCGCCAACGCCTGCTGTAATTGTGATCGCACATATAATAGACGCCAGCTTGACTATCTCACCCTTGGTACGCAAAAATAACACTCCTTTTTCGTTTTTGACCGTTCACTTTCCCTTTGACGGCCGATGTTTATAAACCATTGTTCTCTGAACTGTCCCTATTATAACATACTTTGTCACCAATTTGAAGCTTTTCGGAAACCACTTTGTAACCACGAACAAAAACGTCACAAAAAAATCTATCGTTTTTGTGCATTTAGACGTCGGTAATTTCGGGTTTGTTCCGAAATTGTTACTGAATTATTATTTTGTATAGTAAAAAACAAGCCTTTTAGAACCGCATATTTTGTCGCAAAAAGTCCGAAAAATCGCCCATTTAAGCCCCAAAAGCAAGCTTTTCAAGCCTGCCCGAGGGGCTGATTTTCTGCACAATTTTTTGTACCCTTTTTGTAACCTTTTGAATACCGCTTTGTTATTTTCTATTATAAATAGTATACCTCTATTCCATATACGGCAAAACACAAAAAACTCCGCCTTAGCTCAGGCGGAGTCAGTCTGTCGATAAGCTCAAAATAGTGCAGATTTTGCCTCGTCAGGTCTGTACATTC
>DGRP01000079.1 GCA_002391065.1 Ruminococcus sp. UBA4385
GTCGGTACGCATATAGGTGATAAGACCCGTAGGACCCATTCCCTTGATCTCAACACCCTCATAAAGCTCCTGAGCTGCCTTCATCGTTCTTCTTCCCTGAAAGCTGAGCCTCTTTGAAGCCTCCTGCTGTAAGGTCGAGGTAGTGAACGGAGCCGCAGGGCTCTTTCTGTGAACGCTCTTCTTAACGTTTGCAACTGTATACTTAGCGCCCTCAAGCTTTGCGAGCACCTTGTCTGTCTGCTCCTTGTCGGCAAGCTCTGCCTTTTCGCCGTCAACGCTTGCAAGCTTTGCCGAGAACATCTTTCTCTCGCCCTGTGCAGAGAACTTCGCATCTATCGACCAATATTCCTGAGGGACAAAGTTTCTTATCTCCTCTTCCCTGTCGCAGATCATCTTCACAGCTACCGACTGCACTCTTCCTGCCGAGAGACCTCTTCTTATCTTCCTCCACAGAAACGGCGAGAGCTTATAGCCCACTATCCTGTCGAGGATACGTCTTGTCTGCTGAGCATTCACAAGATTGAGATCTATCTTTCTCGGGTGGCTCATACCTGCCTTGATACCGCTTTCGGTGATCTCATTGAAGGTCACACGGTTATCATCATTCATATCAAGCCCGAGTATCTGCGCCAGATGCCATGATATAGCCTCTCCCTCACGGTCAGGGTCTCCTGCGAGGTAAACATGGTCTGCCTTTTTGGCTTTTTTCTGTATATCCTTGATAAGAGCACTCTTATCCTTTATGTTCACATACTGCGGAGCAAAATCATTCTCAATGTCAACTCCGAGCTTTGATTTCGGAAGATCCCTCAGATGTCCCATTGATGCGACGACGTCATAATCTCCGCTTAAATATCTTTTGATAGTCCTAACCTTTGTAGGCGACTCCACAATAATAAGATCCAAAATATCGCTCCTTTATTGCAAATAATGCTGTCCGAATTTTCGGACTGTTTCTCCCCTATGCCAGACCGTACATCTTGCCTGCGTATGACCTTACATAGCCCTCAAGCTCAAGCTCAGTCAGCAGACCCAGCACCTCGGTGATGTCAAGACCGCTTTTCGCCGCAAGCTCATCGGCAAGCACAGGACCGTTCACCATGAGCTCACAAAGCTGAGCGCTCTGACCATCAAGCGTTGAAAGCTCAACGGTCGGCTTATCACTCTTCGTTTTTTCAGATATGCGCTTTTTACCCCTCGGCTTCTTCTCGATAAAGTCATCGGAAGGCTTGAGGTAAATATCCTCACTGTCGAGGTACTCGCCATACGGTATTCCCAGCGACCTCAGTATATCCCATGGTGCGAACACAGCTCTGCACCCGTTTCGTATCATGTGGCACTGTCCCGAATACCTGTTGTCAAACACATCGTGCGGTGACATAACGTAAATCTGCTTGCCCTGTGAAAGCGCCTTGATGTAGTTATCAAGGCCCCTGCTTGACGAGCTGCATTCCACAAACAGTGCTCCCATTGATACGCCTATCATGATCCTGTTTCTGTTCTTGAAAGCATAGAGATTTCTCTCAGCGCCCGGATAAAACTCCGTAATGACCGCACCGTTTTGCGAGATAGCCTCAATAAGCTTTTTCTCAGCCTCATCGGTACACTCCTCAAAAGCCTTTGCATAAACCCCGACAACGGGCTTTCCGTTCTCGAAGGCCGCCGTTACAGCCGTAGAATCTATACCCTTGGCAAGCCCCGAGGCTATCACCACATCTCTGCGTGAAAGCTCCTTGCAGAATCGCCTGCAGGCATTTTCCGAATACTCGGAGGGCTTTCTTGTGCCGACTACAGCAAGCACATACCTATCGTTGAGAAAGTCAAGGTTACCTTTGCAGAAAAGCACTGCGGGCGGGTCTGCGATCTGCATAAGCGCCTGCGGATAGCCCTCACTTCCGTAACAATAAATCTTCGTGCCGTTTCCTATCACCTGTTCATAGACCTTTTTCACGTCATCGGCAGATACTTCCTTTACCCTCTTTTTCTCAGTGTCACTCATACCCGTGATCCTGAGCCTTGCAAGGTCAGACGCAAAATCGGTTATTCCGTCATAGTTTGCGGAAAGCTCCCATATTCTTTTGTTTCCTGCTCCGAACACCATTACCGCCCAGAGCCATAAAAGCTGTTCCTTTATGCTCAAAACGCTCACCCCCTGAGCATTTCCCACATGATAATACTTCCTGCCGATGCCGCATTCAACGACTCAGCACTTCCCTTCATAGCGATAGTCACCTTCCTGTGACAAAGCTCTGTATCCTCATCGGACAAGCCTCTCGCCTCATTGCCTATGACCGCCGCACACTTCTCGGGGAACTCAAACCCGGGGATAGTTTCCCCGTCTCTGACCACTGCCGCACAAAGCGTAACTCCCTGTGCTTCAAGAGCGCTCACTACCCTCGCAAAATCATTCTCGATGTAAAGCTCCAGCCTTGGCAGGCTCCCCATCGTGCTTCTTACCACCTTCGGGTTATAAACCTCGGCGCACTCACCTGTCATGACCGCTGCCCTTATACCTACCGCATCGGCAGTTCTGAGCATGGTTCCCAGATTTCCGGGGTCTTTCACAGCATCGAGCACCAGTATCTTCGGAGTTCTCTCAGCGTCAAGCTCTGAAAGCTTCCTGTCAAGCCTCTTGGCTATAATAAACACACCCTGAGAATTCTTCGTTTCGCTTACCCTGTCGGCAAGCCCCTCGGAAAGCTCAAACCTTTTCTGCTCTTCAATGCAGTCAAAAGCCTCAAGCCCGATATACGAGCCCTCTCCAAAGGCGCTCATGCAGTAAAAAAAGCTTTCGATCTCAAGTCTGCCCTCGGCGGCACTCCTCGCCGCATCGGCACAGCCCCTGAGCCCCTCGATCACAAAGACCCCCTCAGCCCTTCTGAAGCTCCTGCTCTTACAGAGCTTAGCAAGCCTTTTCAGCCTAGGATTATCCTTTCCCGAGATCAGCATTTTTACACCTCCTGAGCCCTGAGCATACCTTTATAAAGGCAAGTAATTTTTTACAGAAATTTACAGATTTACCCTGTTCTGCAAAGCGCAGAACAGGTCTGTAAAGACAACAAAACACGCATGCTTATAAAACCTGCGTGTCAGTTGTTATTAAAGAGCAGCCTTAGCCTTCTCAACGATTGCAGTGAAGCCTGCAGGGTCATTGATAGCGATCTCGGAGAGCATCTTTCTGTTAAGGTCAATGCCTGCCTTCTTGAGACCGTTCATAAACTGCGAGTAGTTAATGCCGTTAAGCTTGCAGCCAGCGGAGATCCTTGTGATCCAGAGTCTTCTGAAATCTCTCTTTCTCTGCTTTCTGCCGATGTAAGCATACTGTCCTGACTTCATTACGGCCTGCTTAGCCATCTTAAAGTGCTTGCTCTTTGCGCCGAAATAACCCTTTGCAAGCTTAAGAGTCTTATTTCTCCTCTTACGAGTCATCATTGCTCCCTTTACACGAGCCATAGTTAATTACCTCCTGAATAATTTAGTTATTTCCCTACAACTCGTTTATTTGTAAGGGATAAGAGCCTTTACGTTCTTGATGTTTGAATCATCAGCATAAGCTGCGCCTCTCAGAATTCTCTTACGCTTATGGTCCTTCTGAGTGAGCCTGTGTCTCTTATTGATGTGCTGGAATTTTACCTTTCCGCTGCCTGTTACTCTGAAACGCTTCTTAGCACCGGAATGTGTCTTGATCTTGGGCATTTGATTTATCCTCCTTAGAATTTATTAGCTTATCGCAGCTCCGCAGCATTCGGAGCTTGCTCTGCGCCGCAATACGCAGATGCAAATGTTACGATGGCCTGCTTACTTATTAGGCTTCGGAGAAACGAACATTACTAAGCTTCGTCCCTCCATTTTGGACGGCTTGTCAACAACGCCAACCTCAGAGATCGCCTCTTTGAACTTTCCGAGAAGCTCCTCACCAAACTGCGGATGAGCCACAGTCCTCTTGCGGAATCTCACAGAAACCTTCAGCTTATCTCCTCCGTTAAGGAATTTAACAGCCTGATTGACCTTCACGTTAAAATCATGAGTATCAATAGTAGAAGACATTCTGATCTCCTTAATATCAATAATCTTCTGATTTTTCTTCGCTTCCTTTTCACGTTTTGTCTGTTCAAAAATGTACTTTCCGTAATCCATTATACGGCATACAGGCGGAGTTGCCTGCGGAGCGATCTTGACAAGGTCAAGGTCCTTTTCATAGGCTATCTTCAGTGCCTCATCAGCACTCATGATACCAAGCTGTTCCCCGTCAACGCCGATAACTCGCAGCTGCTTATCGCGGATATCTTCGTTGAGCTCATGTTCCTTTTTGCTTATGACACAGCACCCCCATTAAGTGGAATAAAATAAAAAACGAGTACGCAGTATGACCCGTACCCGAAATAAAACAGCATAGAAACACGCTGAGATATTGACCTCTTTGCTCCGTAAAACCGTGCTTGAGGTGAGAACAGATCAAGTTCTGCTTTGTTTTTACCAAGAAATTATAGCACACTTCCATCGCTTTGTCAAGGGCTTTTTCCGATTTTTTTCAGATAAGCAGATATTTTTCCAAAAATCCCATTGACTTGACCGTGAAAATATGCTATACTATCAAACAGAAATGCAGATGTAGTACATCGGTAGTACCCCGGCTTCCCAAGCCGATGAGGCGGGTTCGACTCCCGTCATCTGCTCTCTCCCCGACCACTCACCCGAGTGGTCTTTTTTATTCCCGAACGCACTTTCCTGCCGACATTCTGATTATCTCATCGGCATAATCCGAGGCACAGCTCTCGTGGGTTACGATAAGCACCGCCGAGCCGTCCCTTGCACAGGTGCGCAGAAACTCAAACACCTCTGCCGTGTTCTCATCATCAAGGTCTCCCGTCGGCTCATCAGCGAAAATGTACTCGGGCCGCCTGATAAGAGACCTTGCTATTGCCATTCGCCTTAGCTCTCCTCCCGACAGCTCCGAGGGCTTTGCAGCTGCAAGCTGTGCTATGTCAAGCCTTTTCATAAGCTCCTCAGCATAGTCGGCAGCCTTGTCCTCTGCACCGTCTTCGCCGTAGAGCGAGTACGGCAGCATTATGTTTTCAAACACATTCAGGCTGTGAATAGCCGTCTGCCCCTGAGGGATAATACCCATCTGCCTGTTTCTGAGTTTTGAAAGCTCCTTGTCTGACAGGCTGTAGATGTCCTTATCATCAAGGAGCACCCTGCCCTCGGTCGGCACAAGCAGCCCCGAAAGCATATTCAGCACCGTTGTCTTTCCGCTGCCCGAGCGTCCTGTAAGAACGGTAAGCTTTCCCTTTTCAAGCGACAGGTCAACGCTGTCAACAGCCGTAAACTGATTTGAGTCTTTCATCTCTCTGTAAAAACGCTTTGTGAGCTTTTCTCCTGTCAATCCCATCAGTTATCACCTCTCAGTATAACACCTGTGTCAAGCCTGCTTATCCTGAATGCCGAGACCGCAGCCGCAAGTGCTCCCGTAAGCACAGTAAGAGCCAGTGCCCCGAGCATATATCCCGCAGTCACTCCGACCGAGGGCAGCAAAAACGGCAGGCCGAGGCTTTTCTCAATCAGACCGTTAAACCCGAAAACAGCTGCAAGTCCTGTAACAGTTCCGACAGCACCGCCTATAAGCCCCGTCAGCAGAGCCTCTTTAAGCACCATTGATGCAAGCTTCCCTCTCGATGCTCCCAGCACTCTGAGGACAGCAAACTCCTTCTTTCGCTCGTTTGCACTCATCGTAAATGCGAGCAGCAGTATCACAGCACCCAGTACCCATACAACTCCTATGAGTATACCGATAACATCGGACACGCCCGACATACTCTCCGATACTCCCGAGATCATATCCTTTGCAGCATAAGCCTTTACCCTCTTAACGTGCAGATTGATGTCATTGGCTACCTCCTCCGCACTGTGACCGTCAGCCGCATTTATAAGCACGGCAGACACTACCCTGTCAGGGTCAACATCTCCGAAGTCATTCATTTTAAGCTCCAGAGATGAGCGTATAAGCTCCTTGATAGTGTCGGCATTTGTAAACACCGTAGTATCAAAGCTTGTGCCTGTCTTATCAAGCTTTGCAGCTACCTTTACCTCGGTGCCGTAGAATGTCAGAGTGTCTCCCACAAAGGCATTAAGGTCATTTCCGACCACCACGTCATAGGTGCCGAGCTTACCTCCGCCGCTTTTGTTTATCCACGGAGTTATAGTAAAATCGGTCTCCGGGTCAAAGCCTATTATCTGCACAGGTATAGAGCAGCAGCTGGAGCTTGCCGACGCAAGATAAAACTGCGCCGATATTTCCCCGACGCTTTCAAGCTCGGCTATTTCGTTCATGTATTTCTTGTCCATGTAGAAATATCCCGTACTGCCCTGAAGAATTATATCCTCAAACTTCTTCTGTGTTGCCGCCGAGTACGGCACTACCATAACATCAGCCCCGAGCCTTGATTCCAGCGAGTCAAGCCCCGAGCGCAGACTTGAAACCGTCACCGAGCCTGCGAACACAGTCAGTGCCAGCAGTGCCGTCAGAAGCATTAGCACCGCTGTTCTTACAGGCTTTCCGAGCAGGCTTTTTATTGTAAGATGCTTTGCAGGTCTCATATACGCTCCTTAGTCCTTATCCCTGCACACGAACATATATGCGCAGCCGCATACAGCTATAAGAGCACAGATAATTATTACCGCAGGCTTCATCACCGAATGACAGTGCATATCCGTCATCATGCAGAGCTTTATCAGCGTGTTCGGAACAAAAGCCGTGATAAGTGCAGCAGGTATCATTGCAAGAACAATACCTCTTTTAATGTCGGTCTTGTTAAGCACTATGTTCACAAGCGCCATTACCGCCATTGCACAGCCGAGAGCCATTACTGCCTGCTCTGCCCAGTGGCAGGACATCCAGGTGCCGTCGGGCTTTTTCTCGCAGGCTGAGAAAACCGTCTTGACCCCCACGGTCAGACCTGCGCTCAGCAAAAGCAGTACAATGTCGAATACCAGTGTTTTCAAACTTCTTTTCATTTTACTTTCCTCCATTAGTTGTAGCTAACCTTACTCATTTGAAAATCCCCGCAGAACTCCTCTGCGAGGAATTTTTCATCCTTAGTGTGACCCTCCATATCCTCGTCGGACTTCAGAAAGTAGTCCTCAGTCTCAAGCTGTGAGCACCATGAAGCGTCAATATTATAGTACCTGCCGTCAAGCTCAGCGATATTCCATGCGTGAAGCTCACTCTCGCCCTCTCTTTCGGCAATACCCGTGACGATACGGCAGTTTATACCGCACTCACGCAGAAGCCTGTACATCAGCACACTGTAGCCCTGACACACAGCATTTTTATAAAAGAGCGCTCCGTAAGCCGTAGACTTGTAATGTGAGCTCCCAAGCCTGCTTTTAACCGGGTCATACCTCACATTTTTGCAAACCCATTCAGACACGGCCTTGATCTTCTCATAATCACTTGTCCGAGTATCAAAGCCGAAGCTCTCTATGATCTCATTCACGGCTTCATTGACCTTCTGTTCCTCCTCCTGACTGCTGTAGTAGTCGGGAGTAAGCACCAGCCTGTAGCTGTATTCTCCGTCAGCCTCCTCATAGCTGTAGTCAAGGTCA
>DGRP01000087.1 GCA_002391065.1 Ruminococcus sp. UBA4385
TGGTTCCCCCCTTTGCGCTCTGTAGAAGACCAAGCAAAGTGATATCTAAGGAAAGCGAAGATATCCTTACTGCCAAAGAGGGTAGAACCACTATACTATAATTACTCAGATTAGTACTCTGATAATGAACAGTACTAAACGATACTATTCTATAATGCCGAAACGAAGAAGTTCTATCGTTAGATAGTCGCATCACTCATTGACATTAAGTACTACTTCGCTTGGCTTAGGCCTCTCTTCGCTTTGCACTACAACAGAGCGCAAGGGGGGAAACCCTAAGGGAAGACAAGGATTCCCTTCCCCCTTTCTGTCGGTTTCACGGGACTTTTCTTCCCTTAAGGTTTCCCCCCTTGACTCCCCTTCCTCATCCTATCTTTTGCCCGTGAAACCTCAATCGTAGCTCCATTCTTTGTTCGTCATTCGTTCGTCACGTCCGGTGACGTGACTTCCCCTTCTTGACGTGCTAGTTGATAGTGGTCTTGCTTTTATTGCCTCCACCCGTGAGCACCCTGCTTCGCAGGCGCTCGGGTGGGTGATGGGCTTATTAGGGTTGTTGTTTTCCTTTTTTATTTTTCTTTTTTGTTTCTTGTTTCTTGTTTTTGTTATCACTGTCTTGCTCCGCGTTCAAGGCAGGAAAAGCTCCAAGCAAAACTATGACGCGTGGCGGTGCAGGGTTTTCCCTGCCGGCGAGCACCAAGGGCTTGACATAGAATTTTTTGTGTGATATAATAAGTTAGCTAAAAATATAAATGGAGTGAATAATATGCTGAATATCAATGTCGGAGATTCCGTTAAAGACGCACACGGCAAAACCTACAACGTTATTGAAGTTCATGAGCACAATGTTCTTATCCTTGAAGAGGGCAAAGAGTATTGGGAGCGTATCTGCATGGGCAATTTCGATTTCAATGCCTATTTTAAGGAAATGTCTGAGATCATGCCGGGCGGCGGAGAAGCCTTGGACGAGGACGAGGACGAGGATTACTGATTCTTAGCGCCGATGTCAGGTCGGCGCTATTTCTTTTGTAAAAGGGGGGAACGCTGTGAGAAAACGGCTCTTTGAAATAATGGAAATAAACAACCGTGACGATATTCCGAGCACTGTGTTCGATATCGGTCTTGCTGTTGTTATCGTTGTGAATATCATAGCAATGTTCCTTGAAACGTTCTCCTCACTGAATGCTTGTAAGTCGGTGTTCACGATGATCGAGAATGTGACGGTGGTTCTGTTCATAATCGAGTATGTGCTGAGGATATCTACTGCCGACCTTCTCTACCCCGAAAAGCCAAAGCCGAGGGCGGTGCTGTCATTTCTCATATCGTTTGACGGTGTGGTTGAGCTTCTGACTATACTGCCGTTTTTCTATCTGTCGGGCTTTATCGTGTTCAGAATGCTGAGGGTAGTGCGTATTTTCCACCTGTTCAGGATAAACTCTCAGAGCGATTCGTTCAACGTTATCAAGTCAGTCCTTTATGAGAAAAGAAACGCTATAATGTCCTCGGTGTTCATTATTATAATACTGATGCTTGCCTCATCGCTTGGTATCTACAGCGCCGAGCACGATGCTCAGCCCGATGTTTACGAGAACGCCTTCTCGGGTATCTGGTGGAGCGTTTCGGCAATGCTTACGGTCGGCTACGGAGACATCTATCCGATAACGATAGCAGGTCGGATAATGGCGATAATCATAGCCTTCCTCGGAGTGGGCGTTGTGGCAATACCGACAGGTATCATCAGTGCAGGCTTTGTTGAGTACTACAGCCGTGAGCAGAACTCCGACAAGAAGCTTCGTGACATTGAGCGTGTGGGTGAGGTGCTCGTCACCGAGGAAAGCGGTCTTGCAGGACAGACAGCAGGCGACATTAAGAAAGCACACGGCTCAAACGTATACCTTATCCTGCGTGATGATCTGACCCTCATCGCCACAGAGAGCACCAAGGTCGCAGAGGGCGACATACTGATAATCGACTCGGAAAAGGTAGTTAAGAAGAGGAAGAGAAGATAATAGTGCAGCAGGGAAAACCCTGGCAGGGAAAACCCTGCACCAATACGCGTCGTATTTTTGCTTTGACTTTTCAGACCTTGAACGCGGAAATAGTTAGTGCAGGATTAACAAAAACTATCTCGGTATTTTGTGCAGACAAATGTTTTATATTTTAATTTGATAATATTTCAGCAATTGTTGCATTTTTTATGCAACAAATACCCCCTTTCGGAACTATAAATGAAAGGGGGCTTTATTATGCCGAAAAATGAAAACAAAAAATCCTTCATTATCTATTCCGATTGGGAGAGGTACTTCCTTGCCCTTTCCGACCAGCAGGCAGGTATGCTTCTTAAAGCCCTGTTTGCTTTCGTTTCAAGAGATGAGGAAATTGAGCTTGAGCCTATGGCTCAGATGGCTTTTATGTTTATGTCGGATCAGATAATAAGAGATACTCAGAAGTGGGAAGAGGTCTGCGAGAAAAAACGTGTATTAGGAGCAAGAGGCGGAAAAGCCAGAGGAAAAAATATAAATGCTTCAAAAGAAAAGCAAATTGAAGCAGGTGCTTCAAATGAGATGCAAAACGAAGCACGTGCTTCAAAAGAGATGCAAATTGAAGCACGTGCTTCAAATGAGGTGCAAATTGAAGCACGTGCTTCAAATGAAATGCAAAACGAAGCAAATCAAGCTGATACTGTAACTGAGACTGAAACTGTAACTGATACTGTTACTGAGACTGAGACTGACATAAACAGAAAGCAAAGCTCCGCTTTTGCTGCGGGTCTGTCTGTCGGTCTGTCAATGGCGGATATAAGGGCTCTTATTTCAAAATGTGATGAGAGTACCTTTCATCATTATGTAAGAAAGCTTCGCTCGTGGTCTGAAAAGACAGGTAAAAAATGCTCTGACCCTGTCTTTACTATCGGCAAATGGATAGAGGAGGACAAAGCAAAGCAGTTACGATCCCCAAACTATGAAAGCCTGCCAGACAAGCCTTCTTATGACCTCAGCAGCTTTGAGGAATTTGCAGACAGCTTTGATCTCAGCAGATATAAAAAAGATAACCCTAACTGAAGGTGACCGCTTACAGCGATACGCTCCTTTTAATAGTTGACAAATCAAAACATAAGTGCTATAATTAGCACAGGCGTATCGCGAATAACGGTAGGCGGTCAAATCTTCCTCCTGCAAAGGAGGTGAGCATAGGTGTCAGACGTAATTACTTTACTTATCCTGATAACTGATATTGTTGCCCTCGTGGTCAGCATTTGCAATAAAAAAAGATAACCGCCCAAAAAGCCAACAGGGCGGTTATCTAACAAATAACCCTAACTGGAGGTGACCGCTTACAGCGATACGCTCCTTTTATGTGTATATTATACCACTTATCAGAGGTTTTGTCAAGTGTGATCTAAGAATGTAAACTCTGTTTTAAGTTTGTCTGCAATCCTTGACAATGCAGGCTTATTGTGGTATACTTTATTTAGATATGGGACGGATAGTCTGTCCCTGATCTGAATTTTAGAAAAAGGAGTTTTTAAGTTATGGATTACTTGGAAATTGAAAAGGTAGTCGGACGTGAAATTCTCGACTCCAGAGGAAACCCCACAGTTGAGGCTGAGGTTTATCTTGCTGACGGTACTGTAGCAAGAGGTACTGCTCCTTCGGGCGCATCTACAGGTGAGTTCGAGGCTCTTGAGCTTCGTGACGGCGGTGAGCGTTATCTTGGTAAGGGCGTTCAGAAGGCTGTTGAGAACATCAACACTGTTATCGCTGACACTATCGTTGGTATGGACGCTTCCGATATCTACGCTGTAGATAAGGCTATGATCGAGGCTGACGGCACTAAGGATAAGTCTAAGCTCGGCGCAAACGCTATCCTCGCAGTTTCTATCGCAACAGCAAGAGCTGCTGCAACCTCTCTTGATATACCGCTTTACAGATTCCTGGGCGGAATTGCAGGAACTAAGCTTCCTGTACCTATGATGAACATCCTCAACGGCGGTGCTCACGCTGACAGCGCTGTTGATACTCAGGAGTTCATGATTATGCCTGTCGGAGCACCTTCCTTCAAAGAGGGTCTCAGATGGTGTGCTGAGGTGTTCCACAACCTCAAGGCTCTGCTCAAGAAGATGGGCGACGTTACAGCTGTAGGCGACGAGGGCGGCTTCGCTCCTAACAGCCTGAAGAGCGACGAAGAGGCTATCGAGAAGATCCTCGAGGCTATCAAGGCTGCAGGCTTTGAGCCCGGAAAGGACTTCATGATCGCTATGGACGCAGCTTCCTCTGAGTGGAAGAGCGAAAAGGGCAAGGGCTTCTACAAGCAGCCTAAGTCAGGCAAGGAGTTTACTTCTGATGAGCTTATCGCTCACTGGGAGGCACTTGTTGACAAGTATCCTATCATCTCCATCGAGGACGGCCTTGATGAAGAGGACTGGGACGGCTGGGTAAAGATGACCAAGCAGATCGGTAACAAGGTACAGCTCGTAGGCGACGACCTGTTCGTTACAAATACAGAGAGACTTGCAAAGGGTATCAAGCTTGGCGCTGCTAACTCTATCCTTATCAAGCTCAACCAGATCGGTTCCGTATCTGAGACTCTTGAGGCTATCAAGATGGCTCACAAGGCTGGCTACACAGCAATTTCTTCCCACAGATCGGGCGAGACTGCTGACACCACAATTGCTGACCTCGCAGTAGCACTCAACACCTGCCAGATCAAGACAGGTGCTCCTTCAAGATCTGAGCGTGTAGCTAAGTACAACCAGCTCCTCAGAATTGAAGAGCAGCTTGGCGCAGCAGCTGATTATCCTCAGATGGGCGCATTCAACGTAAAGAAATAATTTCACATTTGTGAGATAAATCAGACCGCAGGCATTAAGTCTGCGGTCTTTTTATACTTTTGCAGCAAAAAGCCCCCGATCGCTCGGGGGCTTTATGACTTTATTCAGCCTTTGCTTCTTCAGTCTTGACCAACTGGATGATTGCCATCTCTGCGGCGTCGCCTCTTCTTGGGCCGATCCTTACGATCTGTGTATAACCGCCGTTTCTTCCATTATAGGAAGGTGCAATATCATCAAAAAGCTTCTTAGCAACAGATTCCTTAGTTACATAAGCGAATACCTGTCTCTTGGAATGAAGGTCGCCTGCCTTGCCGAGAGTGATCATTTTCTCGGTCATAGCTGCTACTTCCTTAGCTCTTGTTACAGTTGTTTCAATCTTACCGTTTTCGAGAAGATATGTGACCATAGCTCTGAGCATTGCTTTTCTCTGGTCGCTTGTTCTTCCCAGCTTTCTTGTGCCTGGCATAGATTTTCACTCCTTATTCTTTAGTTATCTTCCTCTGAATTAAGCTCGTAGCCTAATGAATGAAGCTTCTCCCTGACCTCGTCAAATGACTTCTTGCCAAGGTTTCTTACCTTCATCATCTCTTCAGCGGACTTCTCGATCAAGTCATTGACCGTGTTAATTCCTGCACGCTTCAAGCAGTTGAACGAACGCACGGATAAGTCAAGTTCCTCAATGGTCATCTCCAGGATCTTTTCTTTACCCTTTTCGTCTTTTTCAACCATGATCTCAACTACATTTGTCTCTTCTGACAGATCTACGAAGAGATTAAGATGCTCGTTGAGGAGTTTGGCTGCCATTGATACAGCTTCCTTTGCGGAGATAGTACCGTCGGTCCATACCTCCAGAGTAAGCTTATCAAAGTCGGTGATCTGACCTACACGGGTATTGTCAACAGTGTAGTTCACCTTCAGTACCGGCGTATAAATACTGTCCACAGCGATGACACCTATCGGTGCATTAGGCATTAAGGACTTGTTCTTCTCAGCGGATACATAGCCTCTGCCTCTGTCAACAACGATTTCCATATAGAGCTTTGCTCCGGGACCCAGTGTTGCGATGTGCATATCAGGCACAAGGATATCGACCTCAGAATCGGTCTTGATATCGCCTGCTGTTACAACGCACTCGCCCTCGGCCTCGACATATATGGTCTTAGGGCCTTCGCCGTAAAGCTTAGCAGTTAATCCCTTGAGGTTAAGAATGATCTCGGTTACGTCTTCCTTTACCCCGGGGATAGTTGATAGTTCGTGGTGTACACCGTCGATCTTAACAGATGTAACGGCAACACCCGGCAAAGAGGAGAGCAGTACACGTCTCAGACTGTTTCCGAGAGTTATACCATAGCCACGCTCCAGAGGCTCGAGAACGAATCTTCCGTAAGTTCCGTTGCTTGTAAGCTCGGCTGTTTCGATTTCTGGCTTTTCTATTTTCTCAAGCATTTAAAACCCTCCTGTTTTATCTCGATTGTTACTGTTGTAATGCCTATCCAAAACATATCAAGGATATCTCTGCCGCACGAAGCGACCCGATGAGCCGTCTTCGTACCCAGAGAACAACTATCAATTATTTAGAATACAGCTCGACGATGAGGTGTTCCTCGATATCGTAGTCAAGGTCTTCCTTGTTAGGCATACGAACGACCTTGGCACTCTGAACGTCCTTATTTACGTCAAGCCATGTAGGAGTTACTCTGCCTGCTGTAGCTTCGATGATCTGCTTGAACTTCTCGCTCTTCTTGCTCTTCTCTCTGAGGGAGATAACGTCGCCCTCTTTGATCCTGTAGGAAGGAATGTCAACTCTCTTGCCGTTTACGTCGAAGTGGCCGTGAACAACGAGCTGACGAGCCTCTCTTCTGGTCATAGCAAGGCCCATTCTGAAAACAACGTTGTCGAGTCTTGACTCACAAAGTGTGATCAGGTTTACACCGGCCTGACCTTCCATCTTCTGAGCGAGCTCAAAGTAGTGATGGAACTGCTTCTCGAGCATACCGTAGATAAACTTCAGCTTCTGCTTTTCCTTCAGCTGGAGTCCGTACTCGGAAACCTTTCTTCTCTTATTTGCGTTAGGGTCACGCTTAGTCTCCTTAGCTACACCCATAACCATAGGGCTGATCCCAAGAGCCTTACATCTCTTGAGGATAGGTTCTCTGCTTACTGCCATAATTAATGACCTCCGTTTTCAATGTTGTATCGGGTCTTAGGGGCGATTCCCTTACCCGACTTTGAGTAAACTTTCTAACTCAAAACTGCCGAGTTTGTTCCGGTTTCGGCGAAGCCGAAATTCAGGTCATTGACCTGAAAGGTACAAACTCGTGGTGTGATGCCTGCATCACACTATACTCTACGTCTCTTAGGCGGACGGCAGCCGTTGTGAGGGATAGGAGTAACGTCCTTGATAAGTCTTACCTCAAGCTCCTCAGACTGGAGAGCTCTGATAGCAGCTTCTCTTCCTGCTCCCGGACCCTTTACATAAACCTCAACAGTTTTAAGGCCGTGCTCCTTAGCTGCTCTTGCTGCAGTCTCTGCTGCTGTCTGAGCTGCGAACGGAGTGGACTTCTTTGAGCCTCTGAAACCGAGGCCGCCTGCTGATGCCCATGAGATCGCGTTACCCTGCATATCAGTGATGGTAACGATAGTGTTATTGAAAGTAGACTGGATATGAACCTGTCCATTCTCAATATTCTTTCTTTCACGACGGCGACGGACCGTCGTCTTCTTCTTAGGCTGAGCCATAGTTCACACCCTCCTTACTTCTTCTTATTTGCGATCGTCTTAACAGGACCCTTGCGAGTTCTTGCATTGGTCTTTGTTCTCTGTCCTCTTACGGGCAGACCTCTGCGGTGACGCAGACCTCTGTAGCAACCGATCTCGGTAAGTCTCTTGATGTTAAGAGCAACGTTTCTTCTGAGGTCACCCTCAACTGTTATGTTGTGATCAATATATTCACGAAGCTTTGCTACGTCATCCTCGTCCATGTTCTTCACTCTGACATCAGGATCTACTCCTGTTTCCTTGAGGATCTTAGTAGCAGTCTTCTGACCGATGCCGTAGATATAGGTGAGGGCTACCTCAATTCTCTTATCCTTCGGCAGGTCTATACCAGCAATACGAGCCATTATTTAGCTGCACCTCCATTAAAGTTCCTGTTAGCCCTGACGCTGCTTGTGCTTGGGATTCTGGCAGATAACCATGATCTTGCCCTTTCTCTTGATCACCTTGCACTTCTCGCAGATAGGCTTAACTGAAGGTCTTACTTTCATTAGAATACCTCCTTCGATTAGTAAACGTAGCATCGGGGAGCCTCCCCTCTGCTGAAAATACCCTTACGAGCTTACTTAGCTCTCCAGGTGATCCTTCCTTTGGTCAGGTCATAAGGCGACATCTCGACCTTGACCTTATCTCCGGGAACTATACGAATGTAGTTCATTCTCAGCTTACCCGAAATATGAGCAAGGATCTTATGGCCGTTTGAAAGCTCCACAAGGAATGTGGCATTGGGCTTAGCCTCAATGACAAGGCCTTCAACTTCGATCATATCTTCCTTTGACATTTGAATACCTCCTAAAGGTCATGGTCCTGCTGATCACTCGTCCGGGTCAGATACGAGCTCATCAGCTGTCTTAATTTCCTGTCTGTAAGTCCGTCTGTGTCAATATAGTCATTGACAGGTGAAATGTGCTTCATGTTTTTCTTCTTCGGTGAAGAGAGCTTTCGCTCCTTCCCGTCTGCGATATACACAAAGCCGCCGCTGACAGCCACTGCAACGAAGTATCTGTCTTTTTCACGGCCTGCCAAAGCTCTGACCACAGAACCGATCTTTATATCCACGCTATGTCCTCCGTCAGGGTCTGCTGAGAATAACAGCCCCGTCCTGAGTTACAGCGATGGCGTGCTCGAAATGAGCAGACCACTTTCCGTCCTGAGTTTTAACGGTCCAGCCGTCGGGCATGATCTTGATCTTTGCAGTTCCCATATTTATCATGGGCTCTATGCAGATCACCATACCTGCCACCAGTCTGATCCCGTGTCCTGCCTTGCCGAAATTAGGAATTTCGGGGTCCTCGTGCATATCTCTGCCGAGGCCGTGGCCGACGAACTCTCTTACGACAGAAAAGCCTCTGTCCTCATTATATTTCTGAATTGCTGCGCCTATATCTCCGATCCTTACACCGGGCTTTACCATATCGACAGCGGCCATAAGGCTCTCTTCTGTCGAATCAAGCAATGCCTGGACCTCATCGGAGACCTTGCCGCAGGCAAAGGTCTTGCAGGAATCTCCGTAGTAGCCGTCGATGATAGCGCCCGTATCAATTGAGACGATATCGCCCTCATTGATTTTTCTCGGTCCGGGTATACCGTGAATGACCTCATCATTCACAGATATGCAGGCCGATCCCGGGAAGCCGTCATAGCCCTTGAAGCCCGACCTTGTACCGTGAGAGGCGTAGTACCTTTCAATCAGCTTATCGAGCTCATAAGTGGTCATACCGGGCTTTAAGCACTCCCCTGCATAAAGGAGAGCCTCAGCGGTGATCCTGTTAGCCTTGCGCAGCTTTTCGATCTCTTTTTGTGATTTTAAGCAGATCATACTGATCCTGACTTTCTATCAGCCCTTGAGTGCATCAAGAACGAGCTGTGAGGTAGTGGCAACGTCTTTTGTTCCGTCGATGGAAACGAGCTTGCCCTGCTTCTCATAGTAGTCCTTGAGGGGAGCTGTTGTTTTGTGGTATGTTTCGAGTCTGCTTACTACTGTCTCAGGCTGGTCGTCCTTTCTGATGACGAGGGGCTTTCCGCAAACGTCGCAGACGTCCTCAACCTTCGGAGCCTTGTAGTCGATGTGGTAGGTAGCACCGCAATCGAGGCAAACTCTTCTTCCTGTTACTCTTCTCTTGATCATTTCGTCGGGGACGAAGATCTCAACTACCTTATCGATCTGAACTCCCATATTATCGAGAGCCTCAGCCTGAGGAACTGTTCTCGGGAAGCCGTCAAGAATGTAACCGTTCTGAGCATCGGGCTCAGCGATCCTGTCCTTGAGGATACCGATAACGATATCGTCTGAAACGAGCGCACCTGCGTCCATAGCAGCCTTTGCCTTCAGACCGTACTCAGTGCCTGCCTTAACAGCAGCTCTGAGCATATTACCTGTCGAAATGGTGGGGATACCAAGCTCTTTGCATATAACCTCTGCCTGAGTACCCTTGCCCGCACCGGGAGCGCCTAAAAGAATAATGTTCATAACTAACTCCTTTCAAGTTGATCGATCGGGTGTTTATTCGAGGAAGCCTCTGTGATGACGCATCATCATCTGAGACTCCATAGTTCTTGCAGTTTCGAGTGCAACGGAAACAACGATGAGTATCGAAGTACCGCCCATTGCTATATTCATCTTGGTCACAACAGTGAAGATGATAGGGAATATAGCGATAACACCGAGGAACACAGCACCCACGAGGGTGATCTTGCCGAAGACCTTCTTCAGGTAATCCGAGGTAGGCTTGCCGGGTCTGATACCGGGGATAGCGCCGTTGTTCTGTCTCAGATCGTTTGAGATCTGAACGGGGTTGTACTGCATAGAAACGTAGAAATAGTTGAATCCAATGATAAGAACAAAGTAGAGGCAAGCGTAGAACGGTGAAGTATATTCAAACCACTTGAGGAACTTGTCATAGAAGCTTCCGTCCTTAGGGGTAATGAACATTTTCAGTGTAGAGGGCAGTGACATAAACGCCATTGCGAAGATGATCGGCATAACGCCGCTCATAGCGATCTTCACGGGGATATATGTGCTCTGTCCGCCGTACTGTCTTCTTCCGACCACTCTCTTTGCGTACTGTATCGGGATCCTTCTTTCGGCCTCATTCATAAAGATGATAAAGCCTATCATAAGAATGAAGATGATAACGATAGCGATAACGAGGATAATGTTCTTAGCCTCACCTGTTTTCGCATAGTCGAACAGTCCGAGGACTGCTGTAGGACCTCTTGCGATGATACCTGCAAAGAGGAGCATTGAGATACCGTTTCCGATACCCTTTTCGTTGATCTGATCTCCGAGCCAGATAGTCATTGAAGCACCTGCGGTAAAGCAAGCGATAATAACGAGCTCAGCGAATACCTTATCAAAGCCGTCAGCGGAGTACACAACTGCGCCTGCTTTTTTCAGGGTGAGGTAATAAGCCCAGCCCTGGAAGATAGATATTGCGAGTGCCGCATACTTTGTGATCTTATCGAGCTTCTTTCTGCCCTCGGGGCCTTCCTTCTGGAGTCTTTCCAGAGGAGGCAGAGCATAAGTCAGAAGCTGAATAATGATCTGAGCGTTGATGTACGGTGACACCGAGAGAGCGAGCAGTGTAGCCTTTGCGAAGTTACCTCCCGAGAGAACGTTCAGGTAGCTGAAGAAGTCTCCCGAGGATTCACTCTGCTCGAACCATGATCTGAGCGCCTCTGAATCGAGGAACGGTACAGGAACCGTTCCGCCTATTCTGTAAATAACGATGATGAAAAAAGTAAAGAGAAGTTTTTTTCTTAATTCCGGAACTTTCCAGGCATTACGAAATGTCTCTATCACAATTACATCACCTCAGCCTTCCCGCCTGCCTTTTCGATTTTTTCCTTAGCAGCCGCTGAGAACTTAGCAGCCTTAACGGTAAGGTTCTTGGTCAGTTCACCGTTTCCGAGGACCTTGACGCCGTCAAGCTCCTTCTTGATGATACCTGCTGCCTTGAGCAGCTCTGTATCAACAACGGTTCCGTCAACGAACTTTTCGAGGTCCGAAACGTTTACTGTAGCATACTTAGTTGCAAAAATGTTATTGAAGCCACGCTTAGGAGTTCTTCTTGCGAGAGCTGTCTGACCTCCTTCAAAGCCCGGTCTTACTCCGCCGCCGGAACGAGCCTTCTGGCCCTTATGTCCCTTGCCGGCAGTCTTACCGTTGCCCGAGCCGTGACCTCTTCCCACGCGCTTAACGTCTTTTACAGCACCGGGATTAGGTGATAATTCGTGCAGTTTCATTAAGATCGCACCTCCTTCATTAAGCTTCGGTTACTTTTACAAGATGGGAGATGACCTTTATCTTTCCCTTTGTAGTCGGATCGTCGGGCTGGCTGGTCTTATCCCCGATTTTTCTGAGGCCAAGTGAAGCAGCGGTTGCGACCTGCTTATCGCTTCTGCCGTTAAGGCTCTTGACCAGTTCTATATTCAGTGCCATTTGCCTTTCCTCCTTAACCTAACATTTCCTTTACGGTCTTGCCTCTGAGAGCTGCTACTGTTTCAGCAGATCTTACGTTTGCAAGGCCGTTTACTGTAGCTCTTACTACATTGTACGGATTGTTTGAGCGAAGAGACTTCGTTCTGATATCCTTGATACCTGCGATCTCAACTACTGCTCTGACAGGACCGCCTGCGATAACTCCGGTACCTGCTGCTGCAGGTCTCATGAGTACCTCGCCTGCGCCGAACTTACCTACGATCTCGTGAGGAATTGTTGTACCTCTGAGGGAGATCCTGATAAGGTTCTTCTTAGCGTCCTGAATTGCCTTTCTGATCGCATCAGGAACTTCTCCTGACTTTCCGATACCGAAGCCTACGATACCGTTTCCGTCACCAACGACTACGAGTGCGGAGAACTTCATTATACGGCCGCCTTTAACAGTCTTAGATACTCTGTTAATTGCAACGACCTTCTCTTCGAGTTCCATGTTTGAAGCATCTATTAAAGCCAAAGTTTTCCCTCCTCTTTAGAACTTGAGTCCGCCTTCACGGGCTCCGTCTGCTAACTCCTGTACACGGCCGTGATAAAGGTAGCCGCCTCTGTCGAATACGACAGTCTCGATACCCTTGTCTTTTGCCGCTGCGGCGATCATCTCGCCTACCTTGCGAGCGCCTTCCTTGTTTGCGCCGCTGCCCTCAAAGCCCTTAGCCATTGAAGAAGCGCTGCAAAGTGTTACGCCCTTTGTGTCGTCGATGATCTGTGCATAAATGTGCTTAGAGGAGCGGAATACATTGAGGCGAGGACAATCAGCCGTGCCGTTGATCTTATTGCGCACTCTCTGGTGTCTTTTAGCTCTTGCCTTAGCTCTGTCAAGCTTTTTAACCATAGTAATTCTCTCCTTTTATTACTTCTTAGCGCCCTTACCGGCTTTACCTTCCTTACGGATAACATACTCGCCCTCATAGCGAATACCCTTACCCTTATAAGGCTCCGGCGGACGTTTTTCACGGATCTCACAAGCGAACTGACCTACCTCCTGCTTATCACAGCCTGAGATCACTATGTGGTTTGCATCGGGAACGTCGATCTTGATGGTATCGGTCTCAGCGACCCTTACCTGATGCGAGAAACCAATGTTCAGAACGAGCTCCTTGCCCTGCTTCTGAGCTCTGTAACCTACGCCGACGATCTCGAGCTTCTTAGAAAATCCGTTTGTAACACCCTCAACCATGTTGTTGATGAGAGTTCTTGTAAGACCGTGAAGTGACTTATGGAGCTTATCCTCGCTCGGACGCTCAACAGTTACCACACCGGGCTCACTCTTGATTATCATATCCTTGTTGAACTGCTTTGTAAGCGTTCCCTTAGGACCCTTTACTGTAACAACGTTTGCGTCAGCAACAGTAACCTCTACTCCGGCAGGAACACTAATAGCTTTATTGCCTATTCTTGACATAGTTTAAGTCCTCCTTACCATACGAATGCGAGAACCTCGCCGCCTACATGAAGCTCACGAGCCTTCTTATCGGTAACAACGCCCTTCGATGTAGAAACGATTGCGATTCCGAGGCCCTTGATCACCTTAGGCATATCCTCGCAGCTTGCGTAGATCCTGAGTCCGGGCTTGGAAACTCTTCTCAGCCCTGTGATCACAGGATTTCTGTTCTCGTCATATTTAAGAGTAATTCTGATGATACCCTGCTTACCGTCTTCAATGATCTTGAAGTCCTTAACGTAGCCCTCGTCAACGAGGATCTGGGTGATGGACTTCTTCATATTCGATGCAGGAACGTCAACCGTTGCGTGCTTTGCAGAGCTTGCATTACGAATTCTGGTCAGCAGATCTGCGATAGTATCTGTAATTTGCATGCTGTGTCAACCTCCTTCTTCTTACCAGCTAGCCTTCTTAACTCCGGGGATCTTGCCCTCATGAGCAAGCTCTCTGAAGCAGATACGGCATACGCCGAACTTTCTGAGATATGCGTGCGGTCTGCCGCATATCTTGCATCTGTTGTAAGCGCGGGTAGAATACTTAGGCGCAGCCTGCTGCTTGTTTATCATAGACTTCTTAGCCATTATTTATCCTCCTTAGCTTATCTGTCAGCAAAAGGTGCGCCCATAAGTGAGAGCAGCTCTTTTGCCTCTTCGTCTGTGTTAGCGGTAGTGATGAAGTTGATATCCATACCTCTAATCTGGTCGATCTTGTCGTACTCGATCTCAGGGAA
>DGRP01000022.1:0-32282 GCA_002391065.1 Ruminococcus sp. UBA4385
GTTGACCAGACAAGAGGCTGGTTCTATTCACTGCTGGCTATCTCTACTCTGATATTCGACAAGGCTCCGTTCAAGAACGTTATAGTTCTCGGCCTTGTTCAGGACGAGAACGGCCAGAAGATGTCGAAGTCAAAGGGCAATGCTGTTGACCCGTTTGAAGCTCTGGAGAAGTTCGGCGCTGACGCTATAAGATGGTACTTCTATACCAATTCACAGCCGTGGCTGCCTAACAAGTTTCATGACAAGGGCGTTACCGAGGGTCAGAGAAAGTTCATGGGAACACTCTGGAACACCTATGCGTTCTATATCCTGTATGCTGAGATAGACCAGTTCGACCCGACTAAGCATGAGATCGAGTATGAGAAGCTCTCCGTAATGGACAAGTGGCTGCTCTCTAAGATGAACACCATGATAAAGGAGACCGACGACAACCTTGCAAACTACCGTATCCCCGAGGCTGCCAAAGCTATGCAGGAGTTCGTTGACGACCTCTCGAACTGGTATGTAAGGCGCGGCAGAGAGAGATACTGGGTACAGGGCATGAGCCAGGATAAGATCAATGCTTATATGACCCTCTGGACTGCACTGGTAACACTTGCTAAGTGCGCTGCTCCTATGGTGCCGTTCATCACCGAGGAGATCTATCAGAACCTTGTAAGAAGTGTTGATAAGAACGCTCCCGAGAGTATACACCTTTGCGACTACCCTGTATGCGATGAGAAGCTTATCGACAAGAAGCTCGAAAGCGATATGGACGAGGTACTGAAAATAGTTATCCTCGGAAGAAGTGCAAGAAACGGCGCTGCTCTCAAGAACAGACAGCCGCTGAGCAAGATGTATGTGTCCGCAGATCATGAGCTTGACAGCTTCTATGTTGACATAATCAGAGATGAGCTCAACCTTAAAGCAGTTGAGTTCAAGGACGATGTTTCATCGTTCATCGAGTACAAGTTCAAACCGCAGCTGAAAACTCTCGGACCGAGATACGGCAAGAACCTGAACGAGATCAGAACTGCTCTTACCGAGCTTGACGGAAACGCCGCTTATGCCGAGCTTGGCGCTAACGAGTGCCTGAAACTCAACATTTCTATCGGTGAGATAAGCCTTGACAGAGATGATCTGCTTATTGAAAGCGACCAGAAGGAAGGCTTCTACACCTTGACCGATAATGGCGTTACTGTTGCTATCTGCACAGTACTTACTCCCGAGCTGATCGAGGAGGGCTATGTGCGTGAGATCATCAGCAAGCTGCAGACCATGCGTAAGGATTCGGGCTTTGAGGTCATGGATCACATCGAGGTATCTATCAGCGGAAGTCAGGCTGTATGCGACGTAGTTGAGAAGTACAAGGACAGCATCTCGACAGACGTTCTTGCGAACTCTATCGCCTTCACCGATGCTCCCGACGCTAAGGAGTGGGATATAAACGGTGAAAAGGTAAAGATCGCAGTTAAGAAGGTTTAAGTCAAAAAGCTAAATTCTTATATAGGAACGCTCCCTCGTATTAAACGGGGGAGCGTTTTTGTGGTTAATACATTTCCTGTTCAAGTGACCTGAATACCTCAGTATCAAAGAACTCACTTATCGAAATATCAAGACCGTCACAAAGCTTTTTTATTGTGACGATTCCTACATTTTTAGATTTTAGATTAACGATGTCATTAACTGTGGACTGCGTTACACCTGAAATTGTTGCAAGCTTATTTATCGTTATACCATTTTGCTCACAAAGCTCAATAAAACGTTGTGCCGTAGCCTGCGAAATGTTCATGATAATACGTCCTTTCATCATTTTGACATATATATCATAACACTTTTTGTACAAAATTATTAACGGAATGCCGTTGACTTTCGTTTCTCTTTGTGGTAAAATATATTTAACGGTAAACCGTTAAATATATTTGGAGGTGTTTATATGCAAACAAGTAAACTTATTGGATACAGACTAGATAGGAAGTATTCATATGATACGCTTAAGAAAGAACTGGGTGAAGACCTGCAGGAAGCCATAAATAACGAATACTTTATCGAAATTAAAGGAAACGATGAACAACCAGTCTATTTGTTTACTGAAAAAGGAAAACAAGCAGCATGGGAGAAGAAATAATAAGTTTATTCAGATTCACCATAAGGAGGTATTTGCTATGAAAAGAATACTCTATATACTGCTAGTCGTCATTATGTGTTCCGGACTTGCTTCTTGTGGAAAAGCAGTTGATAATTTAAATGATGATGAGAAGAAAATACTTGATGCATTAACAGCTAATATAACTACCTTTCATGATCCTGCTTCGGTAAGGGTGATAAAATGCAGTGACCCATTTTCCAATCGATATGAAAACTTTGTTGATACAGACAATTATTTCTATTATTCAAGTTTTTTGGGATATCCAGATGGTAGTATGTTTGACGCAGATACTTGGGAATTCAAAGAGTCAGAAAACTATGATAATTTAGATTGTGTAATGATTCAACTAAACGGGACAAATACTTCTGGAGGTAAATCATCAGAAGTATACTGTCTTTGTATAGATGGTGCTGATGCGAATAAAATTCAAGTATTCACAGAAGAAATAAACTTCATAAAAAATGATAATGCTAGTGACGAAGAATCATCGAGTTCTTCTAAATTTGCCGATATGGTTGGTAAAGGGTGGCAGGAGAAACAAATGAAGATTATTGAAGCAAAAGCAGATAAACTCGGATATAATACAGCCTCATCAGGCTCATATCCAATTTCACAAGGCAATGACATCGATGTTTCAAAACTAAATGCAGCTCTTGAAGAATACTGCAAAGAGCAAGGATATAAATAATCATAGAATAGTACAAAAGGCATACAGTCCGAAAAAGCGGACTGTATGCCTTTCTTATTTCTTCATTCTTATAATGGAGTTCCACGGGTACGCCCTCGGGGCGTTCATTGAGAACTTCATAGCTGCGTGGTTGGCTGTGTCGATAGGGTTGCCCCACTCGTCATAAAGCTCTGTTACGGTGAAGGTCTCGGGGGCGCCCTCGGTGGTCAGCACCTCGACCTCGTCGCCGAGGTTGAACTTGTTCTTCTGCTGGCAGAGGAGCCTTCCGTCTGCAAAGCCCTCGACTACCGCAACTACGTCATATTCACGGACATAGCCGCTTGTGCCGTAATACTGGCTGTCCTCGGGTCTGCCGAAATAGAAACCCTCGCAGTATGCCCTGTGGCTGACCTTATAGACCTCGTCTTTCAGCCACTGAGGTAGCTCAAAGTGGTCTGGGTCGGCCTTGTAGATGTCCATAGCCTTGCGGTACGCATTCGTGATGACCGACACATAGTAGCTCGACTTTGCCCTGCCCTCTATCTTGAAGCTGTTTATTCCTGCCTCGGCAAGCTTGTCGATGTGCTCGATAAGGCACATATCCTTTGAGTTCAAGATGTATGTGCCCTTTTCGTCCTCTATCACGGGGAAATACTGTCCTGGTCTTGTCTCCTCCATAAGGTGATAGCCCCAGCGGCAGGGCTGAGCGCACTCGCCCCTGTTGGCGTCACGCCCTACAAGGTACTGCGAGATAAGACAGCGCCCCGAAAAGCTCATGCACATAGCCCCGTGAACAAAGCACTCGATCTCCAGCTCCTTCGGGGTCTTTGCTCTGAGCTCTGCTATCTCATCTAAGGTCATCTCTCTTGCAAGCACTACCCTCTTGGCGCCCATTTCATAGAACGCATTTGCACTTGCATAGTTGACTATTCCTGCCTGAGTGGAGATGTGTATATCTATATCAGGCGCATACTTTTTCACCAGCATGAATACGCCGATATCATTGACTATCAGAGCGTCAACGCCTGCTGAGACCGCATCTTTAACGAACGGTTCAAGCTTTGGTATCTCATCATTATGGGGGAGGGTATTGCAGGTAAGATACACCCGTTTTCCCCTTGAATGAGCTTCATCGCAGGCCTTTTTGAGAAGCTCGCTGTCAAAGTTCGCCGAAGCTGCCCTCATTCCGAAGCCTGTGCCGCCCAGATAAACGGCATCTGCCCCGAAGTCGAGCGCTGCATACAGCCTTTCCATATCTCCGACAGGAGAAAGCACCTCCAGAAGGCTCGTATTTACGTCACGCATTATGCAAGACCTGCCTTCTTGAGGTTCTCTTCATGCTCCTCAAGCGTCTTAGCATAGAAGGTCTGCTTTGTGGTGAGGTTATTACAGAAGTAATAGTAATTTGTCTTAGCAGGATTGAGAACTGCAAGTATAGCTTCAACACCGGGGTTGCAGATAGGTCCTGCGGGCAGTCCCTTGCAGGAATAAGTGTCATAGCTCTCGGCATAGTGGGTTCTTGCAGAGGCTGTATCTGCCTGTGCATTAATTACCTGCTTGATGTAGTTAGATGTTGTATCGGACTGCAGCATCGGGAAGGTATCGGGGTCATTCAGACGGTTGATAAATACTGACGCTACAGTCGGCATTTCCTCAACGGAAGCAGACTCAAGCTGAACGATAGATGCAAGCGTCATCACCTGCTGGAATGTAAGCTTAGTGGTTGACATCTTAGGCTCGATAGAGGTCGTATACTGCTTCTGGAACTGCTCCTTTACCTTCTTGGCTACGTTCTCCGCAGAGTCGTTTACATAGAACTCGTATGTATTCGGTGCGAAGTAGCCCTCTCTTGCATAGAAGGTATCTGCGTCCTTGTCAATAAGCTTTTCAAAGTCAAGTCCCTGATCTCTGTTGAACTCAAAGATGAAGTCATCAGCTTCGCAGACCTTAGCTTCTTCAAGCTTGTCGGCAATAGTTATAAGGTTTTCACCCTCGGCAAAGGTAACTGTTACAGACTCATACGATTCTCTCTGAACCGAGAGCTTCTCGATAATATCCTGATAGCCGTTTGAAGGCTGGAGAGTTATATCTCCCGGATAAAGGGTAGGATCGTGCTGAAGCTTCAGAGCAAGCTTGAACAGAGTTTTGTTCTGGATAACGCCGTTTTCAACAAGTATATCGGCTATCTTATCATTGTTTGAGCCCTCAGGGATATTAAATCTTATATCGCTCTCGCTCTTGCCGATACCGTAAAATTCCATTCCGAGCTTGATACCCGTAACAGCTATCAGCAGTGAAACAGTAAGTATTATCGCAACAATAATGATACCGCCGAAGATAGTTCCGTTAAAGCGGCTCTTCTTTTTCTTCTTTTTCTTTTTGCTTTTTCCTGTCGGCTTCTTTTTGGGCGGAGCCGTCCTTTCAGGCGCACGCACCGATTTTTCAGGCACTGCGGCATTCTCGGGCTCAGCCTCTTCGGGGGTCTGCTCGAAACTCTCGGAAGGCTTTTCTGTCTCCGAGGGCTCTGCGCTATCCGCAGGCTTATCAGTCTCAGTAATAACAGCCTCAACAGCTTCTACAGAGTGGTTTTCTGCCTCTTTTTCAAGCACTGCCACAGCGGAAGCCGCAGACAATGCCGCCGCAGATGCCGACAGCTCAGACCTTGCCGACCTGCTGAGCTCAGCAATATGGTCTGCTGTGCTCTTAGGCTCGGTTACGGCAGGAACTTCAGTTTCAGCAGGAGCTTCTGACGTCATAGTCTCAGGGGCTTTTGGGGGCTCCTTCGGAGCAGGATCATCAATAGGCTCAATTCCCTGAACGAAGTCAGGACCGGAAAAACCGTCCTCTTCAACAGGTGTTCCCTGATCTTTTTTAATATCGCTCATTGGTTTCTTCCTTTCTTTCAATAAACCTTATATCAGAATTGATAGATATGTTTATCAGTAAAAAGCATATCAGCTTTCATATCATACTCATTGCGGGCAAGCTCGTCGCAGACACAGCTTTCGTAGCAGATACCTGCTTTCACTCCGTTAAAGCCTGCTAAGAACCTGTCATAGTAGCCTCCGCCAAAGCCAAGTCTCCAGCCCTTTCTGTCAAAGCAAAGCCCGGGCAGAACACAAAGCGCATTCTCAAAAGCCGTGACCTCACGGCATTTATCCGAGGGCTCAAGGATACCCATAGTGCCCTCCTCAAGCTCAGAGAAGGAGCATACCTCATAAAAGCGCATTATGCCCTCAGAAGGACTGCCGATACATTTCGGACACAGTACTTTTTTCTCCGAAAAGGCACAAGCCAGTATCTCTCTTGTCGATACCTCAATGCCTGTTGACACAAAGCACAGAAGCATCTCACAGGAACGGTACACATCACTTTTAAGAAAATTCTCCGTGATAAGCCTGTCCGCCTGCTTGCGCTCAGATCTGCTCATTTCACGGCGAAGCCCTTTATAATAAGCACGAAGCTCGCTCTTCTCTACCATGCGCACTGAATGCTTGACTTTACGTGCTCGGCTTTTTCTTTTGAGACTGCAAGCTCGGCAAGCTTTAAGCCGAACTCTATACACACGCCTGCACCTCTTGCAGTAATTATCTTTCCGTCATGCTCAACAGGGGCGCCTGTGTGCTCTGCACCTGCAAGGTCTTTCTCAAAGCCCGGGAAGCAGGTTGCTTTTTTTCCGTTCAGCAGCCCCTTATGTCCGAGAATCGAGGGAGCTGCACAGATAGCACCGATATACCTGTCATTCTCAGCGCAGAAGTCAATCGCTGCCTGAACGGTGCTGTCAGCCTCTAAGTTGAGTGTTCCGGGCATTCCGCCGGGGAGAACTATCATATCTGTATCACTTCCGAGCTTAACCTCGGCAGTGGTAATGTCAGCCTTAACGGGTACTTTTCCCGAGCTTACAACAGTGTCTGAGCCGACACCTACTGTTTTTACCTCTGCACCTGCACGCCTGAGTACATCTACCGGTGCAAGTGCCTCGATCATTTCAAATCCGTTTGCAAGAAATACATATACCATAGTTATTCTCCTAACCAGCCGACAGTATCTAAAATGTCGGCAAAGATCTCATCTATAGTTCTGGGCTCATCGCCCTTACTGCACCTGATTATTTTCCAGCCGCATTTCTCTGCGGTGAAGAGTGCCGCCTTTCGGCAGGCATAAAGATATGACACATCTGCCTCGTGAATATCCTTTTTGGATTCATCACCGTTGTAGCGCTCACTCATAAGCCTCTGGGATATTTCTATAGGCATATCCAGAAAAATCACCTGATCGGGTCTCGGCAGGCCAAGCTTGTCATACTCATAATCCTCAAGCCATTCTATGTAGCTGTCCCATTCTTCCTCGGGGAGCTTTGTCATCTGATAAATGCAGTTTGATGTCACATAGCGTGCAGCACTTATAAATGCGCCTTTTTTATAGTCCTCCTCCCAGAGCTGTTTATAGCTGACATATCGGTCAACAGCGTAAAAGCTCGATGCCGCATAGGCATTTACATCGGCAGGTGACGAGCCTATCTCTCCGCCGAGATACATCTTCACAAGCTCAGATGACTTATTATCATAATCGGGAAAGCTTATCGACTTATGATAAACTCCCCTGTCGGTAAGATACTTATCAAACTTATCAAACTGAGTAGACTTTCCGCTTCCGTCAAGCCCCTCCAGAACTATTATTCTGCTCATACCTTCTCCTTAACGAACTGTGCCTTCATCTGCTTATACTGCTCCTTGACAGCAGGCATTTTTCCGCAGGACATTTTTCCCTCGGGACATACACCCGTCATCACGCAGGAGGGTCCTGCCTTCTTGAACAGATTCGGTGCAACCTCACAGCAAAGACGGAGCATTTCATCAGCGACTGCCTTTATCTCCCACTGTGCACGGTTACAGCACCTGTGCTTGAAGAAATTGAACAGCGTTCTCACGTTCATAGAAACTATTATCTTTGTCTCGCAGGCATTAGGAAGAACAAACCTTGCATCTTCATTAGCCTTCTTGCGAGCCTTGCTCTTGGCAGACTTCTCGTCCATGCCCTCAGCGAGCATTGCTTTTTCGTGCATTTCGGTCAGCAGTTCTGCTATTTTATCGTAGCTCTCAACTATCTGAGCCATCTGCTTTTCAAACTCTGCCTTAGCCTCGGGACATTCCTCAATTGCAGGCGGAGTTATAAACTCAAATCCGTTCTCATTCACATATCTCTGGCTCTTCTGCGAGTACGATGCAATTCTGTGCCTTACAAGCTGATGAGAGCAGGCTCTTGAGATACCCTCTATCGCAAAAGTAAATGAAGCGTGCTCCATCGGGCTTTCATGTCCGATAGAGGCGAGCATATCAACAAAGCTTTCCACCTTTTCATCGGTAAGACCGTCCATAAGTGAATCTACATCACTGCTCGAATAGCAGAGCTTTGCCGCTGTAGCCACCAGTTTTTCAGGCTCAGGAGTGTGAGCAAGAAGCTTTACCTGCATTTGAGAATACCTCCCCATTTTTCATATTTACATACATTAAGATTATAGCATTTTTTTCGTGATTAGTCAACAACAAACACGCAAATTCTTGAAATTACCGAAATTATCATACAATTACATATCTTTTTTTCACATTTATTATAACAAAAACTGCCGTCAGCCGAAAATACGGGCTGACAGCAGGTATGATCTGCGTTATTCAGAGCTTAGCCGCCTCTTTAAGATACTGGTCTGCGTTTCTGAGCATAAGCTCAGTTATGTTCTCTCCGCCCATGATACGGGCAAGCTCTCTCTTTCTGCCCTCGTGGTCAAGAGACCTTACCGAGGTCTTAGTGCGGCCGTCCTCGACACGCTTCTCTATAAGCAGATGCTCGTCTGCCATAACCGCGATCTGCGACAGGTGAGTAACGCAAAGCACCTGTCTGAGCTTTGATATCTGGCGAAGCTTTATGCCTATCTTTTCAGCGGCTCTTCCACTGACGCCAGTGTCTATCTCGTCGAAGATCAGGGTCTCGATATCGTCCTTCTCGGCAATTACGTTTTTGAGCGCAAGCATTATCCTTGAAAGCTCACCGCCCGAAGCTATCTTTGCAATAGGCTTCGGCTCCTCGCCTGCGTTTGCGGAGATAAGAAACTCAATATTATCCATGCCGTTTACCGTAAGCTTGCCCTTCTCATTTCTGACATCAAGCTTTACATCGGGCATATTCAGAAATTCAAGCTCCCCTGCAACCTGCTTAGTAAAGCGCTCTGCGGCTTTCATTCTGTGTTCTGAAAGAAGATTTGCCTTTATGGTAACGGTCTTCAAAAGCTCCGACATCTGAGCGTTAAGCTCTTCAAGGCTCTCATCTGCATTTTCAAGCATGGAAAGCTCATTCTCGGTATCCTCAAGCACTTTGAGAACGTCAGACAGGTCGGGGCCGTACTTTTTCTTCACACGGCGAAGCTCCTCGGATCGCCTGTTCAGATAGTCATACCTTGCAGGGTCAACCTCCAGCTTATCAAGCAGAGAGGACAGTTCCTCGGAAATATCCTCAAGCTCTATTGCGGCTGAATCAAGCCTCTCATAGAGTGCCGCAGACTGTGCGTACACATCGGTAATATCAGAGAGCCTGTCACGGGAACGCTGTGCAAAAACAACTGCTCCGTCAGTATCATCATCACCCGAAAGAAGAGTTACTGCACCGTAAAGTGCCTCGCTTATTGTGACTGAGTTTTTCATTACATTAAGCTCCGCATCTATCTCGTCGTCCTCGCCCTCTTTAATATTCAGGGCTGAAAGCTCATCAAAGCGCTCATGAAGAATATCTATACGGTCAGCCTTCTGAGCCCTTTCTGCTTTGAGCTTGTTTATCTCCTTCGCTTTTTGCTGAAGCTGTCTGAAGGCTGTTTTATAGTCCTCAATAAGGGCGGCAGACTCGGCATAGCTGTCGAGAATGTCGATATGGCGCTCAGGTGACATAAGTATCTGATTATCATGCTGACCGTGAATGTTTACCAGAAGCTCTCCGAGCTCCTTCAGGGCAGAAACGTTGACCGCCCTTGAATTTATCCTTGCCATACTTCCGCCGTCAGCGGCTATCTCACGGGTCAGGATAAGCTGTCCGTCTTCATCATCTATTCCAAGTTCTGAAAGCTTCTCCCGTACCTTTTCACTGATACCTGTAAACAGCGCTGAGATAACTGCCTTTTTTGCTCCGCTTCTTACAATATCCTTATTGGAGCGCTGACCCAGTATCGCATTAATGCCGTTAATAAGAATCGACTTTCCTGCTCCTGTCTCGCCCGTAAACACATTGAGCGAGTCACAGAAGCCGATAGTGGCTTTCTCGATAACGGCAAGGTTCTCTATATAAATTTCCTTGAGCATTTTTATCAGATCCTGTTTATTTAGTAATTATAGCCGAGAACTCTTTAGTAATGAGTCTTGCATCTGCCTCGGTACGCATAAGAATGAAGATAGTATCATCTCCGGCTATTGTGCCGACTATGTTTTCAAGCTCTATCACATCAAGCTTTGCGCAGACTGCCTGTGCCATTCCGCTCATACACTTGACAACCACAGTATTGAGTGCATAGTCTACATTCACGACTGCATCTGCAAGCAGACTGTAAAGAGCCGCACTCTCGCTGCCCTCGCTTTTTGTGACCGAAGGCACTCTGTAGCGGTACTTACCCGAGCTGTCCGCTGCCTTTATAAGGTCAAGCTCCCGTATATCTCTTGACAGCGTCGCCTGAGTGACCTCACAGCCCTCAGCAAGAAGAGCCTCTCTCAGCCCTTCCTGAGTATCAACAGGCTGCTCGCAAACAAGCTTTACAATAAGCTGCTGTCTGTTTTTTTTATTCATGAGAAACCTCCTCCGAGCCCTTCAAAGGCTGCATAAGCTTCTTATGAATTGATGTAAAGAAGCTGCCGCCCGATATATCAATGATATCGACAAAAAGCTTAGACCCTGTGACATATACCTTGTCGCCGTCTGTAAGCTTTGCTACATTATTTCCGTCAACATTTACCCACACATGAGCACCCTCATTAGTGCCTACTTTTACGGTGATACTGCTGTCCGCACAAAGTATCATGCTCCTTGCAAACAGAGAATGAGCACATATCTGAGTAACCTCTATGCAGTTCATCTCGGGCTCTATAATAGGGCCGCCTGCCGACATAGAATAGGCTGTTGCACCTGTTGCTGTCGAAAGAATAACTCCGTCAGCACGAAGTGATGAGATTACACGGCTTCCCTTTGAAACAGAATAATCTGCTATCTTGCAGTCATCACAACGTGAAACGGTAACGTCATTGAGCGCTGTAAAGCTTTGCTGTTCAGCGCCGCACTCAACCTTAACATCTAACATCATTCGGCGGCTCATAGTATATTCACCGCTTATAAGCCTGCTTAAAAGACCAAGCTGTGAATGCTCAAGCGATGCCATAAAGCCTAGCCTTCCGCAGTTTATTCCCAGAACAGGCTTATTGTGTACTGCCGCCTTTTTTGAGCACTTTAGGATAGTTCCGTCACCGCCGACTGCAATTATCATATCACACTTAGGTATAAAGCTGTCCTCGTGAACGAAGCTGACATAGTCAATGCCTGCAAATACAAGGCGGTAATCCTCGTTCAGATATATTTCTGCGCCCTCACCGGCAAGTATCCCTGCCGCCTCACAGGTGTACTCATAGCAGTTTGTCTTGTCAAGATTTGGATGCATATAGATCTTCATGCGTAAGCCTCCTTAGGCCTGCTTGTCTTTGAAATGTGCGAATGCCGACCTGACGGTCTCCTCGGGAGTAATGATAAAAGCCTTATCTGTATTCCCCTTTTTCATACGGATAAGATACTCAATATTGCCGTCAGAGCCCCTTATCCCCGAATATGTAAGTCCCATTACCGACAGTCCCGACTGTGTAAACAGCGCTGTAAGCTCCCTGAGCACCCGAATATGCTCCTTCGGGTCTTTTACTATGCCTTTTTTGCTGAGCGCCTGCTTTCCTGCCTCAAACTGCGGCTTTATCAGCAAAACCAGCTCACCGCCCTCGCAAAGGCACTGGGTCATCGGACCTATCACCAGCCTGAGCGAAATAAAAGACAAATCTCCGCATATAAACGAGGGCTTTTGCTCAAAGAGCTCAGGTGTCATATACCTTGCATTAATGCCCTCAAGATCGGCTACACGAGGGTCAGCGCATAAGCTCTCATCAAGCTGTCCGTGACCTACATCAACGGCATAGACCTTATCTGCTCCGTGCATTAAAAGGCACTGTGTAAAGCCGCCCGTTGATGCACCTATATCGGCACAGCAAAGCCCGTTCACATCAAAGTCAAACACCTTAAAAGCGTGCTCCAGCTTTTCACCGCCCCGACCTACAAAGCTGAGAGGGTCATCGGCACACTCAATTTTGTCCGACTCGCTGACAGTGTAGGAGGGCTTCGTAATTACCATTCCGCCGACCTTTACTCCGCCGCTTTTGATAAGAGCCTTCGCCCTCTCCCGACTTTTTATAAGCCCTGCTTCAACAAGGTACGCATCAAGTCTCTGTGACATCATTCTTACTCCCGAGAATAGTCTCAGCCATTTTCTCTGCCGAGAGGCCAAGCTCATCAAGCAGCGAGACAGGCTTTCCGTGATGTACAAAGTCCTCAACTGCGTGGCTTTCTATGTTTGTAAGCCTTGCCGAGTACTTTTCCGCAAGGCAGCCCGAGCTGTAGGCTTCTTCAAAGAACACCACTCTGTCATACTTTTTCATAAGACAGACTGTGTCCTCATTTATCGGCCAGAGCTTAACAAGATTGAGCGTATCAGGCTTTGCGCCCTTGCTTTCAAGAAGCTCGCAGGCTTTATAAAGGCTATTTGCAAGCCTTCCGTAGGTGACCGCCAGTGTCTTTGAGCCGTTTTCCTCATAGGTGTATAAGGTTTCGGGCTTTGACCTTGGAGAGCGGTCTGCACCCCTTGGATATCTGACTACAACAAGTCCCTTATCCTCATTTACTGCCTTTTCAAGACAGGCCTCAAGCTCGGAATAAATTGACGGTGAATATACTGTCACCCCCGGGATAGTGGTCAGGAAATTCACATCAAAAATGCCCTGATGTGTCTCTCCGTCATCACCGACTATGCCTGCTCTGTCAACACAGATAACTGCGTGAGTTCCCATTATGGATAGGTCATGGATAAGCTGGTCATAGGAGCGCTGTAAAAAGGTCGAATAAACCGCAAAAACAGGCACATAGCCCATTGATGCCAGCCCTCCGCAGAAGGTGACAGCGTGCTCCTCGGCTATGCCTACATCAAAAAAGCGTGACGGATACTTCTTTGCAAAGTACTGAAGTCCCGTTCCGTACTTCATTGCGGCAGTTACAGCACAGACTTTTTTGTTCTTTTCAGCTAATGCGCAGAGATGTCTGCCCATAACAGAGGAAAAGCTGTCGGAAAGGACAACATCGGGATTGCCCGTTGCTATTTCAAAGCTGCCTATTCCGTGATACTCACCGGGGTTTTGCTCCGCAGGCTTATAGCCCTTGCCCTTGACCGTGTTCACATGGACAAATACGGGCTTCCCGAGCTTTTTTGCCGCCCTAAGACCCCTTTCAAGGTCATTGAGGTCATGTCCGTTCAAAGGACCGATGAACTCAAAGCCCAGATCCTCGAACATGGTGCTGTGGATAAGGATATTCTTGAAAGCATCCTTTGAGCTTCTGATAGCGTTCTCTACAGGCTTACCGACCAGAGGTGTCGCATCAAGAACACGCTGAACACGACTTTTTGTTTTCCTGTATGTGTCCTTTGTTCTCATTGTGGAGAGATACTTTGCCATAGCACCAACATTCTTTGAGATAGACATTTCATTATAGTTAAGTATTACTATGATATTTGTCTCGCTCTTGCCTGCATTGTTAAGACCCTCATAGAGCTCTCCGCCTGTTGAGGCGCCGTCGCCGACAACTGCAATAGCATGGTGCTCGTTATCGCCGCTGAGCTTCATAGCTGTGGCGATACCCAGTGCCGCCGAGACAGAGGTCGAGCTGTGACCGCTTACAAAAGCATCATGAACAGACTCATCAGGGCGGCAGAAGCCCGAGATACCGTTTTCCTGCCTGAGAGTATTCATTCTGTCAAGCCTGCCTGTAAGTATCTTATGTGTATATGCCTGATGTCCGACGTCCCAGACGATCTTATCATCGGGTGAATCAAACACTCTGTGAATAGCCATAGTAAGCTCCACCGTTCCTAGGTTCGAGGCAAGATGTCCGCCTGTTTTTGAAACAGTGCTTATAAGTATTTTCCGTATATCGTCACAAAGCCCCTCGCACTCCTCTACAGTGAGCCTTTTAAGGTCCTGCGGAAGCCTGAGGCTTTTCAAGTCGATTTTTTTGTCTGACAATCAAATGATCTCCTATCATACTCAGCTTCTTCTGGTAAGAAGGTCTTCCGTAAGCTGAGACAGAAATTCGTGTTCTTCAAAATAACGCAGATGTCCGAGCGCTTCAACAGTGAGCTGTTTCGCTATCGACTGAGAACGCTCAAGACCAAGAAGTGTAACGTAGGTGTTTTTGTTCTGCTCTTCATCACTGCCTATAGGCTTGCCGAGCTCATCAAAGCTTCCTGTGACATCCAAGATATCATCAACTATCTGGAATGCTCTGCCTACTGCCTTTGCATAGTCTGCGGCAAAAGGTATCGCTTCAAACTTTCCTGCGAGTACTGCGCCCATAACGCAGGCAGCCTCAATAAGAGCACCTGTTTTGCAGGTCTGCAAAACGTTCAGGGTTTCAATATCTATGTCCTTGCCCTCGGTTTTAAGGTCTATCACCTGACCGCCTATCATGCCGTCAGAGCTTATAGCCTTTGAAAGCACCGACACAAGCATTATAGCCCTCTCTGGCGGAATATCTCCTGCCATTGCCGCATCTGAAATGACCTCAAATGCCATTGAATTAAGTGCATCTCCTGCAAGGAGCGCTATATCCTCGCCGAAGGCCTTATGGCACGAGGGCTTGCCTCTGCGGTAATCATCATTGTCCATACAGGGAAGGTCATCGTGTATGAGCGAATATGTATGGATAAGCTCAACACTGCAGGCAGCAGCAATGTACTTTTCAGGCTTTTTCTCACCGCACATTCTTGCAAACTCCATCATAAGGATAGGTCTGAGCCTTTTTCCGCCTGCAAGCAGAGAATACTCCATAGCCTTTACAACCTCGCCCTGAAGCTCGGGCTTGGAAGCTGTGAACTTTTTAAGCTGCTCCTCAACCAGCTCGATATAATAATCAAGCTTAGCCTTGTTCATATCATTCATCGTCTGCTTCACCGTCCATATTTCTGACAGTAAGCTTAGCCTCTTCAAGCTCCTTTTTGCAGTCAGCGCAAAGAGCCACTCCCTCCTTATAAAGGTCGAGGGATTCATTAAGGCTTGGGTTATCCTTTTCGAGCTTCTCGGTTATCTCGCCGAGCCTTGTCATTTTTTCTTCAAATGTCATATCATTCACCGCTGTTTTCATTTGTTTTTGTGATCTTAGCCTCTGCCGAGGAATGTGAGAACCTTATCTCAACCATGTCTCCCTCGGAAAGCTCTGAGGCCTCTGTTACTGCCCTGCCGTCAAGTGTCACCATTGAGTAGCCCCTTGAAAGCACTCCGAACGGACTTAATGCCGAGAGTGATGATACCGCCTTATCAAGCTTCATATCGAGCTTTGAAAGTATACTCTCCATATTCTTTGAGAGAGCTTTCTCATATCCTGAAAACTTCTCTTCTGCCTGCTCCAGCTTCTTTTCGGGAGACAGGAGCCTCAGCCTTGAGGAGTACTCCTCGACCTTTATCAGTCTGTCTGAGAGCGACTTTTCATAGGCTTTTTCAAGTCTGTCTCTCATAAGCTTCAGAGCGCCCTTCATTTCAGCCATATCGGGAACTGCCTGCTCTGCAGCAGCCGAGGGTGTCGGCACTCTGAGGTCTGCGGCATAGTCAACAAGGGTAGTATCGACCTCGTGACCCACTGCCGTAATAACAGGCGTTTCACAGTCAGCAACCGCAAGCACAACCGACTTATGATTAAACGGCATTAGATCCTCTGCCGAGCCGCCGCCCCTGGCGAGTATGAGAGTATCAGCTCCGCTTCGGTCGGCTCTTCTTATAGCCTCGCAGATATGTATATGCGCATCATCACCCTGTACGGGTGCTCCGAAAAGCAAAAGCTCGCAAAGCGGAAAGCGTCTTGACATTACTCTGATTATATCCTGCAGCGCCGCCCCTGTAGGCGAGGTCACTACCGCAATCTTTTTAGGGACAAGAGGTATCTGCTTTTTGCGTTCCTGCTTGAATATGCCAAGAGCCTCAAGCTCTTTTTTAGTCTGTTCTATACCTGTGTGAACTTCTCCGACACCGGCAGGAACTATCTCTGTAACCACGATCTGACAATAGCCGTTTTTTGCGTACACGCCTGCATTTCCGACTACCATTACTTTCATTCCGTCCTCCGGGGTAAACCTCAGATTTGAGGGCCTTGGAGCAAACAGCGTACAGGAGATCGAGGAATCCTTATCTTTAAGTGAGAAATATGCGTGCCCCGAGCGTGAATTAAGGCTGTAATTTGATATTTCGCCTTTAACTGTCACGCCCTTCATTCTAGGGTCTGCCTTTATTTTCAAGGACAGGTAATTGTTAAGCTGAGTAACCGTCAGTATTGACGCCACTATATCAGCCCCTTTCTGAGTGCCGCATAAACGGCTGTACCTACGGCATTGTCAGAGGACAGCTCAGGGCTTGCAAAGCTTCCGTACTGCGAGAGCTTAGCCTTGATACTGCGGTTTGACATTACACCGCCTGCGTAAATTATTTCTATATCCTTATATTTTTCAAGCAGCGCCTTTGTCAGCGCCTCGACAGATGCACAAACACTGTCTATACAGAATTTTGCAACATCGCACTTATCATATCCCGAAGTCATAAGCTTCATGCACTTGTTCTCTATCCCCGAGAGCGAGCAGTACAGCCCCTTGACTACAGGTCTTATATCAAACTGAGCATGGCTTTGTTCTGCAAGCCTTTCAAGCTCTGCACCGCATGGAAAGCTGAGCCCCAGTCTCACTCCGCAGCGGTCTATTGCCTGTCCTGCGTTAAGGTCGGAGCTTCCTCCTATTCGCTCTATCCTTGCATTGTGCTCCTTATCGGGAGTGCATAGCAGAAGATCGGTAGTTCCTCCGCTTACATGAAAGGCTGCAAAGGGCTTGTCTCCCTTTATAAGGTCAAGCCTGCCGCAGGAAAACAGTGCCGCCAGTATATGACCTATCTGATGCGAGGTCATAAAAAGCTCACAGCCTGCCCCGTGTGAAAAGGCGGCTGCGGCATTCATTCCGACCAGAAAGCATGGCATATAAGAGCCCTGCACCAGCCTTGGGGCGCACGAACACCCACAGGCATCAACACGGTTAATGCCCTCAAAGGCCTCTTCCATTATCTCGGGCAGTGCTTTTGTGTGCAGAAACACTGCATCAGACTGCCTGAGACCTCTCTCCCCGTCCTTGACGGGCAGCAGACGCTTTACATTCCTGACACTCATATCAGAGGTGTCAAGCAGTGCCGCAGAGGTTGTATAATTGCTTGTATCAAAGCCGACTGTAATACTCATTTTTCCTCAGTATTAAGGCTCTTTGAATATGAGCCCAGAACTCCGTTGATAAACGATACATCAGAACCGAAGGTGTACATTCCTGCTATCTTTACTGCCTCGCTGATCGCGACGTTTACGGGAACGCTCTCAACGTATGCAGCCTCATAAAGGGCAAGCCTCAGCACTGCGAGATTTACCTTCGGTATACGGGAGATAACACGCTTGTTGCTGTACTTTGATATGATCTCGTCGAGCTCCTCACGCTTTTCGTCAACTCCGCGAACGGTAGCCTCGACCTCCTCATTGAACGGAAACTCGTCTACCTCTTTGGCGCTTTCAAATATATCCTCAAGAGCCTCGTCCTCTCTGAAGCTTCTCTCATAAATGAGCAGAAAGGCTGCCTCTCTCATTCCTCTTCTGTTAAGTCCCACAAAAACACTCCTTATTCGCTGACCTTGTCAATGCCGCAGACATTAACGTTCACCTTTGCGACAGTAAGACCCAGCATATTCTGAACTGCACTCTTTACCTTATCCTGTACCTCCTCGGCAGTGGAAACGGCCTTTGCATTCTGCCTGAGTATTATGCCGATAGACACGGAAAGAACATCGTCAACAAGTCCGATCCTTAAATTGCCGAAGTTCTCCTGTCTGAGCCAGAGCTGTCTCGGGCTCTTCATAACAGGTGCTATCCTGCTGACACCCTCAATCTCAGCAACGGTATTGGTGATTATTCTTGCAATAACGTCCTGACTGATATGCAGGCTCTTTCCCGAATTTTTAACAACATCACTCATAAGTATACCTCCATAAGAAAAAATCCTTCAAAATCATACTTAAAGTCATTATAACATATTTTTCAATATGTTACAAGTATTTTTGAAGGATTTTTATATTTATTTTACTATTTGCCGGCTGAATATCAGCTGTCAATATCGTATATCCTGATATTCTCGTTAGGAACTGTCACCTGACTGAGAAGGATATCCTTTATCTGCGCCGCCTCACTGGTCTGAAGCCCCTTGCTGTCGGTCTTGACAACTATATCGGCATTGCTTCCGTCTAAGTACACTACGCAGTCCTGAAAGCCTGCCGCCTTGACCAAGCTCTCAACCTTTGTTTCGGACTCCATTAATGATGCCATAGCCTGAGCGTTTTCCTCGGCTACGGCTTTCTCCTCTGTTGTTGCATCTCCTCCGCCTATGATGCTTTTTAGCGTTTCCACAGCCTCATCACGGGAGTTCATTTTCTCGATCCGCACCTGAGAGAAATAATCCTCGGAAGCGCTGTCAGCACTCACAAGCTCAGCCTCGCCGTAGCTTACGGAGTTGCTCTTTACCACCTTAGTTTTCTTGACATCAGCCCCCGATGACGAATATGCGTAGTTCACATACACAGCTATTCCAAGCACCAGCGTCATGCCTGCTAAGAGCATCTGTCTTTTGCCTATAATAAGTGTCGGTTTTTTCATCATGCTTACCTCTTTCGTTTATTGATTTCTGCATTCAACGCAGATCTTATCGCTCGGCACATCAAGAAGCCTTGACACCGCTTTTATTACTCGCTCTTTTACTTTTACATCGCCTCCTCCGTCACAGACTATTATTACTCCGCTTATCTGCGGTCTTATTACCTTCTTTACCAGTGCCTCCTTTTCTCCGCCCTCTTCGGTGAAGACTATCTCGTTTTTGTAGGTCTCCTCGCTTCCGCCGTCTTTGAGGTCGGTGCTTCGGCTGATGTTCTCTGCATAGACATACTCTGTTGTTCCGCCGATTGTCAGCATAACCTCACAGTCGCCTACGCCGCTGACGCTTCCAAGTATCTTCGAGAGCTTCTTCTCCATCTTTCTTGCATACTCATCGGGGTCATTACTGACTGTGCTCTCCGAGGGTGAGGCCTGCTCCTTTTCCTTATCGGAAGAAAGCATATCCGACAGGAAGATAAGCCCTATCCCAAGTACACCGATAAAGAATATCAGCTTGTATCTCTGCTCCTTTTTTATGAGCGAACCTATCTTTTTAAGCTCAGGCATCATCGTTTTCAGCTCCGCTGCTTTTGTATTCTGTTTCACAGTCGGGAAGGTCTTCCCGTATCAGAGCTTCTATGCTCTTCTGCTCTGAGCTCTGCACTCCGTAAAGGCTTACCCTTTCTATCACGATATAATTATATTCATCAAGACCTGCCGTTATGACAGCCCGTACATTTCCATAGCCTGCCTGTCGTATTTTCCCATTAAGATACGAGCCCACCTCACGCTCGGCAGAACTAAGATAATACCTTGCCGAAAGCTCAGTCATTGAAGCAGGTGTGCCCTCAGTAAGAATGTCATCTTTATCGGGGATATCAAGCACGAAGCCGTCCTCACGGAAGGGCGATACAACAGCTAAGAGCATTACCGCCGCCATTACCGCCCCGAGAAGCTTCGCCGAGCCGTTCTTCGGTGCAGCAAGCCCTGTAAGAGAGCTCACTATCCCGACAGCACAGGCTATATAGATAACTGCTTTGAAAGTCTGCATAGCTTCTCCTTTCAGCCGCCCGAGGCACTCATCAGTATCAGCGAGGTGGCAGTAATAAAAAACAGTGAATAGGCTATCACTATGCTCATAGCGATAGAGAGCACAGAGTTTATCCCCGAGAGTATTCCTGCAGAGCTTTCAAGAGAAAACATAGAGTGGAGCGTTTCTGCGAGAGATACGGCTATCTTCATTGAGATAACGAGAAGAAGCGGCCGCAGCACTATGATAAAAACTACGATAACTCCTATAACTCCTACGCTTGTTCGTATCACCCCGAGGCTGCTCTTCACTGCCGAATAGGCCTCCGAAACCGAGCTTCCGATAACAGGGATAAAGCTTGATGCTGCAAATCGGATAGTCTTTGAGCCGAGAGTGTCGGCGGCATTTCCCGACAGCCCTGTGATAGTCATAAGAGCTGTGAAAATCAGCATTATAAAGCCCAGAGCCTTTGTCACAAAGCCCTTTACAGACTGTGCCGCCTTTCCTAAATTAAGGCTCGGATTTATAGCTGAGATAAATGACAGTGCCGTCACACAGGAGATAAGCGGCATTAAGAGCTTTGACGATGCATAAGCCATTATCTCACAGACAAAAAACATAACAGAATAGTATCCTGCCGCCGAGACTGCATTTCCCGAGGCGGTAGCAACACCTGTAAAAACAGGGATATAGCTTATCATAAACTCGTTTATGCTGTTTACAGAGCCGAGCAGTGCGTTTAAGCTTTCAGTCAGGCTGTCACTGACTATCAGAATACACACCAGTGCTGAGACAGCCCCGAACACCTGCTCCAGCTTGTCCGAGTAGGACAAGCCCTTTATCATTACACAGACAGCTGCCGCTGCTATAAGCCTGCCGAGCATTTTTGCAGGCCGAAAAAGCTCCTCCTTGAATGCACTCCATATTGACCCGAAAACATTCTTCGGGTCAATTGATGCGGCAGCTTCGGGAGAATCGGCTGTGATACCGTTATCCCGAAGATAGCTCTGAGCTTCATCTCCGCCGAGGCCTTCAAGGTCATGGTTTATCTCGGAAATCAGCTTATCATATTCATCACTCTGAGACTCCGCTGCAAAGGCTGTCATCGGAGCTCCGAAAAGCATTATCCAGAGAAGCATTATCATAAAACATCTTTTCATATTATCACGAAAGCATTGAGCTCACAAGGTCAGCCGCCGCCGAAAACAGCGGCAGTGACACGCTTATTATTCCCAGCCGCCCTATCAGATCTGCCTGAGCCGCTATTGCGCCCTCTCCGCACTGACGGCAGTATTCCTCGGCAAGTGAGGTCAGATACGCTATCCCAAGCGCTTTGAGCAGTATCTCGAAATACTCGCTGTCTATGCCTGCGTCATCTATCAGAGGGGCGAAAGTATCTATTATGTCAAGTGCATAGCCTGCTGCAAAATAGAGTACGGCACTCACTGCAAAAAGCACTCCGAGAAGCTTTATCTCCGAGCTGTCACGCTCTATCATTTTGAGTATTACCGCCGCCGCTATGCAGAAGGCTATTATTGCTGTTATCTTCATCAGTACAGTCCGAAAATGTCTTTTATTGTCTCAAACAGATCACCTATCTGCCGCACTATCATAAGCAGCACCACTATAAGCCCTGCGAGGGTCGTCATCATTGCCTGCTCATCACGCTCCGCCCTTTTCAGCAGCAGATTAAGCACCGCCACAATAATGCCTATTGCGGCTATTTTGAATATAAGGTCTATTTCCATGTTTTTCTCCTATATAAGCAGTACTGCCGCAAACGCTCCGGACAAAAGCCCCAGTGCTCTTGCAAGGCGCTTGTCCGAATGGTAACGCTCTCTGAGATCGTCCTTTACTTCAGCAAGATATGCGTGCAGGAGCTCTGCTTTAAGCTTTTCTCTCTGCATATCCGAAGAGCCCAGCTCATCAAAATAGCTTATCAGCCGAACCTTTATATCAGAGCTTATATCAAGGGCTTGTACCTGCGCTTCAAGCTCTGTCCTGCCCGAGGGCTTTGTTATATCACAGTTCAGAAAGGTAAGCTCCCTGTACTTGTCCCCTGAAGAGAGCGAAGAAAGCATTTCTGATGTGGTCATATAGCCCTCTATCATAACAGTAAGCTCACTTGACATCTCGGTCAGGGCACAAAGTGTTCTGCAGCGGTGCTCCAGTCTTTCACTGTAGAGCCTGCCTGCTCCTGCTCCTGTAAAAATCAGGAGCAGACAGCCTAATGCCCTCAGCACGGCTTTTCCCCTATAAGCGAATAGGAAATAAGCTTTCCGCAGAGAGGTCCTGTCCCGAGAACGGCGCAGACACTGAACGCTCCTGCCTTGATAAGCTTTGAGATATACTGCTTTTTCTTCACTTCTGCAAAGCTTGGTGCGTGGCAGGAAGCAACTATACACACTCCCGAGCCCAAGGCATAGCGGAGTGCTTCAAGGTCACTTTCACTTCCTATCTCATCACAGACAAGCACCTGTGGAGACATCACACGAACTGCTGTCATTATTCCGCTGTACTTATCATAGGAGCTGAACACATCAGTCTTTGAACCGACATCGTTCTGCGGTATGCCGTCAACGCTTGATGCAAGCTCGTTTCTTTCATCTATGAGAGAAACCCTGTAATTACTTCCGAGCTGTCTTGTAAGGTCACGGAGAATAGTGGTCTTTCCGCTGGCAGGCGGGCCTGCTATAAGAAGCCCCTTTAAGCCCTCTCCGAATGCCTTTGCATAAAGGTCTGAGGCACAGCCCTTTATCTCTCTTGCTATTCTTATGTTTACCGAGGATATGTCCTTCACATTATCGGTTATGTACCCCTTTTCGGGAGAGATAACTGCCGTTCCGCAAAAACCCACTCGGCACCCTCCCCTGACTGTAACATAGCCCTCGGTTATCTCTCTGCGAAAGCTGTGTACCGAGCCTTTCATAGCCCTGTGGAAAACAGTGTCTATATCCTCGGCTGTGACAGGCACTCCCGAGCTCTCATCGTTTACAAGCCTTCCGTCAGAGCTTACGAAATACTCCTTTGAAAATGCCGATATGCTGAGCCGTCTTCCACGCCTGAGTCTTATTTCGCAAATGCTCGGCTTTTCACTTTGTGAAACTGCTTCCAGCGCCCTGAATATCGGCTCGGGAAGAAGCTCATATACACTTTCAAGCCTGCTTGTCTCTTTCATATTTTACCTCCTGTATGATGTTTCTCTTTATGATAATTCTATGAGAGCATAGGGCCGAATATTACTTCTGTACAGAATGTAATGATAATTGTGAAAAGACAAGTGAAAATTTCATTTTGCCCTTGAATTATACAGCAGGATATGTTATAATGATTTTGTAGTGCTTTTTGCACTGTGTAATGATTTATAAAGATAAGGAGTCAAGAAAATGAACAGTCAGCTTTCACAGGAACAGGTAAAGGTACTGTCACTGACCAAAAGCGTTATTGGCGAGGTTAAAAAGGTCATCATCGGTAAAGACGAGATCATTATCAAGGTGCTGCTTTCTATCCTTGCCGGCGGACATGTCCTCATTGAGGATATACCCGGCGTGGGCAAGACTACCCTTGCGGTGGCACTTTCAAAGGCGCTGTCGCTGGAGTACAAGCGTTTGCAGTTTACACCCGATGTTCTGCCTACCGATGTAACAGGCTTTACCATTCTGAACAAAAACACAGGAAAGTTTGAGTACAAGCAGGGTGCTGCTCTTACTAACCTTTTTCTTGCGGATGAGATAAACAGAACGTCATCTAAGACGCAGTCCGCACTTCTGGAGGTTATGGAAGAGGGAAAGGTCACTGTTGACGGTGTTACCCACAAAGCCCCCGACCCGTACATCGTAATTGCAACACAGAATCCTATCGGCTCTATCGGAACGCAAATGCTCCCCGAGTCGCAGATGGACCGTTTTATTGTAAGGCTCACTATGGGCTATCCAAGCCTTGAGAACGAGATCTCGGTCCTCAAAGCAAAGCAGAACCTCGTACCTGTTGACAATGTACGCCCTGTGGTTTCGGCTCAGGACATTATTGCCGCAAGAAACGAGGTGGACAACGTATATGTTTCTGACCAGATTTTCCGCTATATTGCTATGATCTCCGAAGCCACCAGAAACAACGAGTTTATAAAGCTCGGTCTCTCTCCGAGAGGTACTATCGCTGTGCTTCGTATGACTAAGGCTACAGCACTTCTGAGAGGAAGGGACTATGTTATCCCCGATGACGTGCTCTACTGCCTTGATGATGTTGTGCTTCACAGAATAATTCTCAGCTCAAAGGCAAAGATCAACAGCATTACAGGCTCTCAGGTACTTAAGAGCATAACCTCAACAGTTCAGGTGCCGAGGATAAGCAAGTAAGGAGAAAATATGATCGTTATATATTTTATTCTCCTTGTGATAGGGTCGTTTTTCTACGTTCTCTATGATGAGCCGTTCTCCTTTTACCTGATAGGCTTTCTGGCAGTGCTTCCTGTGGCGCTTTTTATAATGCTCAGGATCATCTCCAGAAGTGTAAAGGTAAGCTTTGCGGGAACACAAAGGGTCTGCGTAAAGGGCTCAAGGATACCTGTTGTTATCAGATGCGAGAACAGAGGTATTCTTCCTGTTTCCGACCTTATTATTGAGATAGAGTATTTTAATGCCATAGACTCAAAACGTGACAAGGTGAAGATAAGCACTCCCCTTTTTCCTAAAGACGTGCAGTTTCTTACCCTGCATATGGGCTCTCTTCATTACGGAACGATACGCCTTGTTATAAAGCGCTGTCGGGTCTGCGATATGCTCAGACTGTTTAAGCTGAAGGTCAGACCCTTTATCAGAAAGGGCTTCTATGATGAGACATCGTTCACTGTCATTCCGAATGTAATACCGATAGAGAACCCTATCTCAAACTACTCGGAAATGGGTCTGGAGACTGATGAGTACTCAAAAGACCACAAGGGCGACGACCCCTCGGAGATATTTGACATTCATGAGTATCAGGAGGGCGATAAGATAAACCGTATCCACTGGAAGCTCTCCGCTAAACAGAATATTACAATGGTCAAGGATTATTCGCTTCCGATTGCGAACTCTATCATTATGATAGTGGATATGAATATAGATAAAAGCCGTAAGGACTATATGCTGCTCTACGATGCTGCGGTTGAGACTATTTCGTCAATGACACAGTATCTGTCGGAAAATAATGTTGCTCACAGAGTAATCTGGTATGATACAACTTCCGAGCAGAATATGTCTATGACGGTAAAGGACGAGGAAAACGCAAGGGTACTTATGAATATGCTCCTGAAGTCAGGTCTTCACAGCGATAAGCACCCCGCACTCCTTAACTATGTGAACACTCCCGACCGCTTCAGATGCGGTCATCTGCTTTATTTCTCGGCAAGCTATGACAGCTCTGTTACTGCTGCAATGAATGACGCAGAGCTTGCTTTCAGGTATTCGTATATGCTTGTAGGCGCTGATGAAAATGCAGAAAAGCTCTATGACGAGTTTGCGGATATAGTTCCGATAAGCGCAAACGGTGCTGTCGAGAGCATCAGGGAGCTTTGCTTATAAAATAAAGGTGACAAAATGAGTAAGAAAAATAAACAAAAGGATTTCGGACTGATATCGAACAGCGGTATCATGATCGACGGCGATATCCTGCTTGACTGTCAGAGGGAGCACTCATCTCAGTATTATTTTGTGTTTCAGATCATACTGAGCTTTCTCGGTGCGTTCTGTACACTGGCAGTCGGGGCTTCGTATCTGACGCTGGAAGTCTCCTATGAGACGCTTGCGTTCTATACTGCTTTGCTGTGCTGTTCGTTCGGTCTGTTAAAATCAAAGCATTTTATAGTCAAGCTGGCTTCTCTTATATATATAATATGCCACTGCGCTTATATTCTCAGCAAGCTTGACGAGATCGTCAAAGGCTATCAGATCATAGCCAATGACTACGTTATTCATGTAACACATAATAAAAGCGGTGCTTTTACATCAGTTGTATCGAAAATAAATTCATACGATAACAAGGTATATTATGTACTGCTCTGCTTTATTGCGATTGCAACACTTGAAGCGGTTATCTGCTCGCTTGCCTGTGTGTATAAGATAGACTTTCCTATCCTGTTTATCTTTACATTCCCGATAGTTGAGCTTGGTCTGTACTTTGATGCAGTTCCGAACACTGCTGCGATAATAGGGCTCTTCTGTGTATGGATAACTGTGCTTGCTATGCACATAATAAACCACACAACCAACAAGGCAGGCAGAAAAAACACCTTCGCTGTACATGAACGGCGAAAAACCTATTACTTCACATCTCAGAAGGCTAAGGCAGCATTCTATTCCGTTTATATGAGATTTACTGTTATTCTCGTTGCTGCTATTTTCACGCTGACTATTATCTTCTCGGCAATTACAGGCTTTACAAGACCGGACTCATTTGCCGAGTACAGAAGGAACCTTTCAAACTTCATTGATGAGGTCATTGAGCACGGCCCTGAGCAGGCTCTCTTTGACTGGAAGAACAAAAGCTTTTCTGTTATTCCTGTCGGACCTGCAAACGGAGGCCTTCTGGGCAGGACTGACGGGATAAAGTTCAATGACTCAGTATCACTGAAAATTGAAGTTCCTGCCTTTAAGCGCACCCTTTACCTGAGGGGCTATACAGCAGGTATCTATGATGATAACTCATGGAAGATCTCAAATACAGGAAACAATGATGTAAGCTTTGATGACCTTCTTGAGGAAAGCGGTGACTATTTCACTCAGGACCTGAACTACCTTTGCGTTCACGGAAGTGACACCGTTGACAGCGAGATGATAAAGATCAAGGCTGTAGGCGCAAGTAAAAGATTCGTATATGCACCGTATAATACGCTGTACTCATTCTCAAGCAAAAACAATGAGAAGGAGTTCAGCAATACGCTTGACTCATATGTGAGAACACCGTCAAGCACTTATAACCTGACATTCAACAGCTATGAGAGAGATTATGACATTTATGCAGGTAGTTATAATCCTGAGTATGTCGCAGATCTCGACAGCCGTAACCTTACAAGTACACAGCTTGAAGCTCTCCATGATTACGAGGAATTTGTATACAACGAGTACACTGATACTCTTGACGGTGAAGAGATAGACAAGGCCTTTCAGGAGATACTGAATAATTATCTGCCGTATTCGCTTGAATACTGCACTTATATCGACTGCTACGAGGCTATCAAAAACTATTTCAATGACGAGGTTCAGGGCTTCCGATATGATACTCAGCCGCAGAAAACACCTGATGGCGAGGACTTTGTTGAAGACTTCCTAAACAGGCGAGTGGGCTACTGCTCATACTTTGCGACTGCAGGCGCTCAGCTGCTCAGAAAGTTTGGCTATCCCACCAGATATGCCGAGGGCTATATGATACTTCCCTCTCAGCAGGGCAAAAAGCCTAACAGCAGTGACCTGTTTGAAATTTCAGTCAAGGACAGATGTGCTCACGCATGGGCTGAGGTATATATTGACGGTCTGGGCTGGTTCCCTGCCGAATTTACCCCGGGCTATGACAATGACAATCCAAATCTGTCTGACGCAGACAAAAATCCGGGCAATGTAAAGAAGCCTTCAAATAACTCTCAGGCTCAGAAGGACAGCTCATCAAGTGCGGAATCCGATGGAAGCTCCGATAGCAAGTCAGAGTCTTCAAGCTCATCAAGAGCTCCGAATTCATCATCAAGAGCTTCTTCATCAGGACTTAATTCTTCGTCAAGATCAGGAAGTGAAAACGGCTCTGGCAGCGCTGCTGACGGACACGGTACTGCATCTGAGGGGCAGGCAGCACCTAAAAAGCCGATGTCTCCGTTTATAAGCGGTATAATATATACTATCATAGCGCTGATACTGATATGTGCTTTGTTCTGGCTGAACAGGACATTCAAGCTAAAGGCTATGCAGAAAGCCACTACAGAAGGCACAGCTAATGAGCGTGCAATCGAGATTTACAGGTATCTGCTGAAATATCTCTCACTAATAATTGCTTACAAGCAAACTAATATTACCGATATGAAAACCGCAGATGATCTCTGCGAAAAGCTCAAGGAAGTTAATTGTGCAGGCATTGAGCCTCAGGTTAGATTTATAGTTGAGCTCGCTGTTATGGCTGGAATGAGTAACAATGAAATCTCAGAAGAAAATGCCGAAAAGGCACTCTCTATGCTAGACACAATCAGAAATGATGCTGTCTGCAGCAAGCTTTCGGGCTTTGGAAAGCTCTCCGCAAAATTCATAAACGGACTTTACTAAAACGAATCGCCCTGCAGAAAAAAAGCAGGGCGATTTTGTATATATCACTTCTCGCTGTCAATAATAAACTCAAGCGAGGTGATAAATTTGGTAAGCTTTTTTCTTGGAACAGTCATGGGCGGACTGTTCGGAGTTATAACAATGTGTCTTTGTCAGATATCATCTGAGGAAGACAGAAAAATGAACGAGGGACAGTAGTAAGCTGTCCCTCGCAGTCTGTCGATAAACTCAAAAATAGTGCAGAATCAGCCCTCGGCGTGTTCCTCGGCTTCGCTCGTCACCGCCTCGGGCGGTGGGAAGAGGGGGGCTTCGCCCCTTTGCCCCACTGGGGCTGTCGCCCCTGACCCCTTTTAAAAGAACTTTTGCAACAAGCTGCGAGGGACAGTAGTAAGCTGTCCCTCAGTTTTATTTCTCTTCAATATCAATTACACAGTACTCAGACTTTGTACCTGTCTTGAAAACAAGCTCCCAGTCGGCAATACCGGAGGTAACAAGGAAGTCTGTTCCGTTTCTGTTCTCGTAACCGTAGGTGCGGTCATTCACACTCATAAACAGACCGAAATGTGTCATCGGGAAAAGCTGTCCGCCGTGAGTATGACCCGAAACAACAAGATCGGCATTTGTTTTCGCCTCAGCGTCGTAATCGGCAGGCTGATGATCCATAACTATAATATACTTGCTGTCATCAAGGTCGTTTATAAGCTCAGAAGCATCTGCTCTGTCCTCAAAGGACTTATCTGCTCTGCCTACAAGATAGAAGCGGTCATCAATAAGCTCGGTTTCATCAACCAGGATGTGTACTCCGTTCTTTTTAAGCTCGGTTTCAAGCTCATCAGCACTGAAACCTCTGGAGTTGCCGTAATAGCCCCTATCATGATTTCCGTAGGCGAACCACACTCCGTATTTTGCGTTGATCTTTCCAAGAGCCTCACAGCACTTTATCATTTCATCTTTTGTAGTACCGTCATCAACGTAATCACCTGCAATGAGAACTATGTCAGGCTTTTCGGCATTGACGTTCTCCATGTGCTTTGCAAAGCCTTCGTCATCAAAGGTCGCACCTACATGAGAATCAGCAAACATTACAACTCGGAGCGTTCCGCCGAGGTCCTTCTCGGTAGTCAGAGTGTAGTTCGTAACCCAGACATTAACGCAGAGATAATAAGCAATCGACATATACACAGCTGTTGTAGCCAATGCAAGCCAGCCCTGAAGGTAAATCTTAAATTCCTTTCCTGCAAGCTTTCTTATTGCAAGGAAAATACCTCCATAGATAAGCTGAAAAATGCACAGGTGCAGAAAGATTATTATTGCATTGATCGGTGTCAATATGACAGAGAAAATTCCAAACCCGAGAACTATCAGTGCAAGAGAAATGATGCGTTTAAGCCAGTTTTTTTCTTTTGCAAGCTTCTTTATCAGACCAAATTTTCCTATCGAATGAATCATATAGAATATTCCTGCTCCGACAGCAGCAAGTACCAGAACAAGGATAGCGATCCACATACGCATAATATCACCTCAGTTTGATTATAACACAATTTTAATCTCAATATGTGAACTGCGTATAAAAAAAGACTGCCGCAAAAGCGACAGTCTTTGAAGCTTTGTATTAACCCTTTACGCTTCCGAGAGCAACACCACGAATGATGAACTTGGAAAGAATGAGGTATACAACTACAACAGGGAGGATAGCTATGAGAATGTACATATAGAACAGACCCATATCTGTCTCCTGAGGTCCTGCATTTCTCATTGCAGAGAGCACAAGCGGAACTGTGTAGTTAGACTTGCTGGTAATAACGAGTCTTGGCATGAAGTAGTTGTTCCACTGAGCAACGAATGTGAAGATAAGCTGTACAGCGTATGCAGGCTTAAGAATAGGAGTAACTATTCTGTTGAAGGTCATAAACTCTCCGCAGCCGTCAATTCTTGATGCCTCAACGATTTCAAGCGGCAGTGCTGATTTAAGATACTGCTTCATGAAGTAGTATGTTGCAGGAGCAGCTGCTGCAGGAATGATAAGAGGGATATAGTTGAAGAGCAGGCTCTTGGAGTCTGTCATGCCCCATGCCTTTACCATTCTGTAGAAACCGATAGCAGAGGACTGTGTCGGAACCATCATAACGATGAGTATGAACATATCTGCAACTTTTCTGAGCTTGAAATCAAATACATGGATCGCATAAGCTGTAAGAGCAGATACATATACGCTAAGGAATGAAGCGCAAGCAGAAATGAGAAGTGAGTTTCTGAGAGCCTTGAAAACACTACCGAATGAAACGGTTGTTGTGCTGTTAAAGAGCTTCTTGAAGTTTGTCCAGAGCAGTCCGCCCGGATAGAGCTGAAGACCTGTCTGCTTCTTCTCTCTGGTTGCATTCATAATCAGAAGATAGAACGGGAACAGTGAGAGTATTACAAGAATAACAAGCACTGTGTAAGCGATAATTCTTCTGACAAGTATGTTAGTCGAGCTGGCCTGAGAGCCAACAACATCAGTTTTAACTGCCATTCAAATTACCCCCTTGCCTTCTTCTTTTTCTTTTTCTTATCGTTGTCCTCAGATGTGAGCATCATAGCAAGGCCGACAACAAGAGTGAAGATAAAGATCAGAACTGACAAAGCCGAGGCTTTACCGATATTTCCGTCTTTATTTGTCTGAATGATCATAACTATAGTTTTCAGCATCGGTTTACCTTCAACTATAGGATTACCGAGGTCATTGGTGATCAGCGACGGAACGTCGTACATCTGCAATCCACCGATGAGGGAGGTAATAAGAACAAACGAGAGAATTGGTCTGATAAGCGGCATTGTGATCTTCCAGAATATATCTGTAGATGTAGCGCCGTCGATCTGAGCCGATTCATAAAGTGAGGGGTCAACACCCATAATAGCAGCCATCAAAAGGATGGTCGTATTTCCGTACCAGAGTATGAAGTTGATGAAACCAACAACTGCACGAGCTGACCATGCATTCTCAGCGAGCATATCGAATCCGAAGACATCATACAGCGCACCGCCCTTAGAACACAGGTTATAGAACAGGAACGCAATAGCCGAAGCCATGATAACGTTCGGAAGATAGATAACTGTTTTAAAGAAGCCCTGAGCCTTGAGCTTGAGGTTGAGGTCAGTAAACCATACTGCAAGTAAAAGTGAAACGAGGATCTGCGGAATAAATCCGATGAGCCACATTATAACGGTATTCCAGATAGTCTGGAAGAAATCGCTGCCCGATGCAAAAATATCGGAGTAGTTGTTCAGACCGCACCACTCGGGAACGACCTCAACTGCTTGTCTTGTCCAGCCGCCCTGCATTGAGCCCTTATCAAGCTGATAATCCATAAAGCTGTAGTAGAAGGTCTCAAGCAACGGATACAGGTGGAACACACAGTATACAGCGAAGAAAGGGATAAGAAAGATATAGCCCCATTTTGCGTAGCTAACGCTTTTTCTCTTCATATACAATACCTTAAATAATTGCGAGCAATCATATTCCTTTCTGTAGAATTACATTAAATAATAGGGGGGGGATTTCTCCGCCCCCTATATTTAATCTACTTTATTTGAGTTTTAATTAGAAATCGTACTCAAGTGTAGGATAGAGCTCAGACAGAGAGGTCTTGAATGCTGCAAGTGCATCCTCATAAGAAGATGTATTGCCAAGGAAGTAATCCTTCATAGCACCCTGGAACTTCTCGTTGCATCCCTGGTCATAAGCTGAGATCTTGTTGTCAAGAGAGATCTTATCAGCAGCAGATGTAAGGAGTGCGAGGTGGTTCTGTCCGCCGAGGAATGGGTTGGTGTAACCGCCGTCGATAAGCTCCTGGATAGCAGCCTTGTTGTTTGTGTAGTCCTGCTCGCCCTCAGTAATAGCCTTAGCTACTTCCTTGTCGCAAGTCATAACCTTCATGATGTTGCCTACGAGATCTGTGTTATCGGAGTCGATAGCGCCGCAGATCCAAGTACCGCCCCAGTAGTAAGCCTGAGGACCTTCGCAAGCTCTCCAGAGACCGTAACCACCGTTGCCAACTTCTTCCTTACCGCCGTCTTCAACGGAAGTATCAAGAGTGTTAGGCAGGAGGCAGAAAGGAATACCCCATGTAGAATAGAAGTAACCGAATACCTTACCGT
>DGRP01000022.1:32331-34051 GCA_002391065.1 Ruminococcus sp. UBA4385
ATACCTTACCGTCGATCTTCTGACCAGCAGCCCAAGCCTCGTCCCAAAGAGAAGTCTTGTTGTTGTAGCCCTTGTCTGTGTACTCCTTAGTCTGATCAACCCAAGCCTTGATCTGAGGATCAACTGTAACCTTGTTGTCGATTACCCAAGGATTGGAAACGTTGTTGGAATAGCATCTGTATGTATCATCGAAACCGGATACCATGAAGATGCCTTTTTCCTTCATCTTAGCTGCTGTTTCGGTGAATGCATCCCAGTCCTTAACTGCTTCCTGAACAGTAGCAGGATCATCAGAACCGAGAACCTCGTTAGCATAGTTTGCGTTGTACATGAACAGACCAGGAGTTGCCTGCCAGGAAACACCCTTCAGCTCGCCTGACTGTGTATCTGTTGCAACGTCGAGAGTGTACTGATACATCTGTGAGAGATCGTCAGCTGTGATGCCGAGGTCCTGAACAGAAAGTGCAACGTCGCCGTTAGCATACTTCAGAGCGTAGTCAGCTTCCATAAGGAACATATCTACCTTATCATCGCTGTCCTTCTGAGCTGCAAGAGCGTCATCAAGCTTTGTCTGATAAGCGTTACCCTCGTTCTCGATCTGTACCCACTCAATGTTTACGCCATTGATAGATGTGATAGAGCCGTCAGCATCCTTCTCAACAGGAAGGGCATCTGCGCCTTTCTCATAGTACTTGTCAAGTCTGGACTTGAACTCTGTGTTCCAGCAATAGAACTTCAGTGTCTGCTTGGAAGCGTCTGAAGACTCTGCACCGTGGAGATCAGTAGTTTTATCTCTGTTAGAATCTGTGCTGATTCCGTTTCCGTTAGCAGGCTTAGCACCGCCGCTCTTGCTATCTGATGAAGATGAAGAATCAGAATCGCCGCAAGCAGTCATCATAGAAGCTGCCATGCAGAGGCCGAGTGTTCCAGCCAGAACTTTCTTTAAGTTTGCCATAATAAATTTCCTCCTTAAATATCGCATTATATTTTTATTACGCAGCGTTTTTGCTGCTAATTAATGCCTTTGCCTATCCAACCTTTGAAACCGAGCCGCCCTTGATAAGACTGCCGTCTACCGTGATGACTTCCTTAAAGGTTGTCTGCGGGCTCTCTATAAGAGCCACTAATTCTTTTGCCGCCGTCGCACCGATCTTTGCAGTATCCTGCAGATAAGTCGTCAGCTTTGGTGACAGAAGCTGCGAATATGCTATGCCATCATAGCCTACCAAAGAAACATCCTTCGGAACTGACAAGCCAAGATCCTTCGCTGCATTAAGTCCACCCATTGCCGAATAATCGTCAGGCATAAATATGCAGGTCGGCCTGTCTGCCTTCTTGAGAAGTTCCTTTGTCAATTTGTACGTCAGCTCGGGATTGTGATAATCCCCGTTCAGGAGCCATTCAGGCTTTACCTCAACACCCCGATTCTTACAGGCTCTATAGAAACCTGTGAATCTTCTTTCGGCAACTGCTGATTTGTTTCCCTGAACATATGCGATCTTTTTGTGCCCAAGATCACAGACGTAGTTGATCAGTTCTTCCATACCCTTTTCGTTGTTAGACATGATCGCCGTTCTGCAGTCAAATATATGGTCGATTGTAACAACAGGTATGTCGCCGTTGATTACCTCATAAACATCAGGTGAAGTGAAATCCGTACACACAAGTATCACGCCGTCAACATTCCTGTACTTGCAATGCTCGTATGCTGTCATCTTCT
>DGRP01000037.1 GCA_002391065.1 Ruminococcus sp. UBA4385
TTTGGCCACTCGGGAATTCTCCCATATTCAATTTTTTGAGAATGGAGCTGGTGGACGGACTCGAACCCCCGACCTGCTGATTACAAATCAGCTGCTCTACCAACTGAGCTACACCAGCACATTAACTCCGTAACAGGAATTATTATATCATATCAGAACAAACTTGTCAAGAGGAAATAAAAATGTTTTTAATTCCTTAACATTTGCTGCTCGGACAGATAAGTCGAGGCGACAGGACTTGAACCTGCGGCATCTTGCTCCCAAAGCAAGCACTCTACCAAACTGAGTTACGCCTCGCTGCTGAAAGACAGCTTAATTATTATACTCTTTTAAATCAGATTTGTCAACACAATTTTCTGACCTTTGTATCTTTGCACAAGGCTCTTTTTTATAAAAGATTACAAATCGGCATTTTGACCACGAAAAACTTGACCAAATGCGGGATAAAACTGTGTAATATGACTTTTTTCGGAAAATGTATTGATTTTTATTTTGGAATGTGTTATCATTATGTAAAGAAATATGCGTGATAAAACGTAAGTATTGTGGGAAAGGAAAGATAAAAATGAGTAATAAGATTTGCCCCTTCTGCGGAAAAGAATTATCCGACGAAGCTATTCTTTGCAAATACTGTCACAACCTGCTTCTTGATGAGGCTGATGCTGCTGAGGCTGCTGCCGATGCTCATCTGAATGAGGACAGAACTATAGTTTTCAATGCTCAGGAAGCTGAGGGTGCTACAAAGCACTTTACTGCCATCAAGGATATGCCCCCTGTTCAGCAGGCACCTCAGACAGTTGATCCTAATGAGCAGTTTGATGACTACGATGATTACGAAGAGGAATATGTTCCGAATGCCGAGGACGAGCCCGATGAAGAGGATAACCCCAACAAGAGGATATTCATCATCACTGCCGTAATCACAATTTGTATTCTGGTAGTTATTATTCTGGCTATTATAGCAGGATATAAGATCTTCGGATATTCAAGCGACAGCTCAAGCACTGCTGCAACCACCTCAAAGAAGCTCGCTGTAGTTACCGAAGAGGACAGCAAGGCTGATGAGTCCAAGAGCGATGACGATAAGGAAAACGAAGGCGAAGGCACTACGACCAAGAAGACCGAGACTGACGAGCAGCAGGGCGGAAACGATCAGACTGATACTCAGACTCAGGCACCTGACCAGAACACTGATACTCAGACACAGACTCAGGCTCCTGACGATCAGAACACTGACACTCAGACCCAGACTCAGGTAAGCGATGATACAAACACTGATACTCAGACACAGCAGTCACAGGATAACGCTAATGACAACGTTCCTTCTCAGGACCCTATAGCTGCTATCTCCTCACAGATTGACGGCGAGATCGACAACTACACCTACAGAGAAGACGATGCAACATATTCGTACTATTACTTCTACACTACCGACGGTCACGGCTACAGCGTAGCTTACAACAAGAACGACGGAAGCTGCATTATAGTACAGAACTATTAATATGAAACAACGCCGCAGTACTTTGAAAGTGCTGCGGCGTTTTTATTTTACATACCGTATTTATCTTTGTAGGTCTCAATCATTAAAATCACAGGGTAGCCGCTTGCATCACTGTCAAAGTGCTTGACTGTGTAAACATAGCCGTCAACATCTTTGCCGAACCAAGCTGAATCCTTGCCGAGTGCCTTTGGGTCGTATTCGCCCTCATAGCCCTCGGGAAGATTGTCCTCAAGGCTCTTTATCAGCGCATCGGAGACTGTCTTGGCTTCTGTATCGCCCTTTTCGATATAATAGCTTATCTTTACAAGCTTTCCGTCATCATTGAAGTTCAGATTAAGCGTACAGGGATACTTCGCTCCGAGGCTTATCCTTCCCGCACTTATGCTGTCAACCGTTCCGAGGTCATACACACAGCCGTATTTAAGGTCATACTCCTTGGCGGTATCCTCGGTAAACTTGTTTCCTGTTGCCGAATTCAGTTCATCAACGCTCTTTCCGAGCATATCCTCACCGCTGCCTGCATAGTGGAACTCCATAAAATCGAAATCCTCCGCTGCCACAGCCGTAAGCACCGCCGACTTCGCATCTGCTGCCTTTGTTTGCTTAACTGTCTCCAAGGAGCTGCTCTCCTCTGCACAGCCTGCCAGTGCTCCGACAGCAAGACAGACCGCAAGAGCTGCTGAAATGGTTTTTCTCATAATAATACCTCCGCTTATTCAGCCGTATCCATCATTTCCAAAGCCTTCATAAGTATTGCACATTCAAGACGCTTCTTCTGTATCTGACAGGAGAGCTTGTGCGACGCTCTGATATCGCCGTTATAAATATAGTTGTTTGCGTTGCAGCCGCCGCTGCAATAGAACTTAGCCCAGCATTTCTTACACTCGGGCTTGTTGTAAACATGAGCTCTTGCAAAATCGTCCTTCATACCAAGGTCGAAGGTGCCGTCATATACGCTGCCCATTTTCTTTTCCTCAATGCCCACAAACTGATGGCAAGGATAAATTCCGCCCTCAGTCGAGATAGCCACATACTCGTTTCCGCAGCCGCAGCCCCTCAGTCTCTTGATAGCACAAGGTCCCTGGTCGAGGTCTATCATAAAGTGGAAGAAGTTTATAAACTTGCCCTCTTCCCTTATCTTTCTGATCTTCTGTGAGAGTATCTCATACTCCTTGAAAATCTTCGGCAGGTCTGCCTCGGTGATAGCGTAGGGCTCCTTCGGGTCAGCGATAACGGGCTCTACCGATATCTGCTCAAAGCCGAGGTCATGGAGGTGCATTATATCATTCGAGAAATCAAGGTTGTACTTTGTGTAGGTTCCCCTGACGTACCAGTCCTTGTCCTTGTCACGCTTTGCAACAAGGTTCTTAAAGTTCGGGAGTATCTTATCATAGCTGCCCTGTCCGCCGACAAGAACTCTCATGCGGTCGTTGACCTCTTTCCTGCCGTCTATGGACAGAACAATGTTGTTCATCTCTTTGTTCAGGAACTCTATCTGCTCATCGTTAAGTATAAGCCCGTTAGTTGTCATAGTGAAGCGGAAGCGCTTGTTAGCCTCCTCCTCACGGGAACGGCCGTACTCAACAAGCTGCTTTACTACATCGTAGTTAAGCATAGGCTCTCCGCCGAAGAAGTCAACCTCAAGATAATACCTGTTTCCCGACTTCTCGATAAGAAAATCAAGCGCCTTCTTACCTGTTTCAAGGCTCATAAGCCTTCTTCCCTCGCCATAATCGCCCTGTGCAGCAAAGCAGTACTTGCATCTCATATTGCAGTCCTGCGAAACTATCAGGCACATAGCCTTTACGGGAGAGTCCACAGCCGTAAGCGCAAATTTCTCATAATCGTCCTCGCTGAACAGTATCTTATCCTCATAAAGCGAGACTATCTCATCATAGCACTCCCTGATTTCCTGTTCGGAATATGCCTTAGAAAGCTTCTTCACCACATTTTCGGGACATTCCACAGCAAATGGCGGCTCTACATTATCAAGCACATCATAGGTCAGATCATCTACCAGATGCACTCCGCCGCTGTTCACATCAAGCAGTACATTATATCCCTCAAGCTTAAACTTATGTATCAACTTTTATTCCTCCACACAACACTCTGAATCAACGTTTCCCTACTAAAGCATAATACCCTCGTCATGCGACGGGGGTATTTATAGCTTTTTAAAAGTTCTTATTAAGCTTCCTTCTCACACTTCTGATTAGCTACAGTGCAAGAGGTCTTGCAAGCTGACTGGCAAGATGCCTGACAGTTGCCGCAGCCGCCCTTGGCAGCGCTCTTTTTAAGGTTAGCCTTGTTGATAGTTTTGATATGCTTCATAAGATCTACCTCCGTAATTCTATATTAGACTTATTATACCACATTATGCGCCAAAGTTTATGAACACACAGTAAACGCAGTATAAATATTTACGCACCAAGCAGAGCCTTCAGTCTCTCGTCAACAGCCTTGAGGAAGTCCTCGGTGTTTACCTTCTGCTTGTTTTCAAGCTTCGAGAGGAGATAGAGGTCTCCTGTCATAACTCCGTCCTCGATAGTCTTTATGGTAGCCTTTTCAAGCTTGTCAGCAAAGTCCATAAGCTCGGGGAGCTCATCAAGCTCGCCTCTCTTGCGGAGTGCTCCTGTCCATGCAAACAGGGTTGCAACAGAGTTTGTAGAGGTCTCCTCGCCCTTGAGGTGCTTGTAGTAATGTCTCTGTACTGTGCCGTGAGCTGCTTCGTACTCATAAACACCGTCAGGAGAAACGAGAACAGAGGTCATCATAGCAAGCGAGCCGTAAGCTGTAGCCACCATGTCGCTCATAACGTCGCCGTCATAGTTCTTGCAAGCCCAGATATA
>DGRP01000158.1 GCA_002391065.1 Ruminococcus sp. UBA4385
ATTGTTCGGTTTTCAAGATGCAGGTGCCGCCTCCTTTTGCTTTCCGCAGGCGACTTTATTATATTATCACACTTTCTCTCCTTTGTCAACTCATTTTTTGCTTTTCGGCGGTTTGACTATATACTGCAAGATTCTTTAACCTAAATTATGCAAAATTCAAAACAAAACCGCCTTTTTTTCTCCAAGGCGGTTACACTTTTCAATATCAGCAAATCATTCTTCCTCAGTTATATCAGGAACATGCTCTTCATTTTCTACCACATAATCAATAATTTTACCGTAGAATCCTGACGGATCCTGCATGATTTTTGATTTGATATATAAAGCCTGATCTTCATCGGTTGCAAACAGGGAAATATTCATCAGTTCGGCATTTTTGTCCTTTAGCTTGCAATGTACAGAATACCCGTTTCCGACCTCATCAACATTACATTCAACACTGTTTTCACTGCGAAGCCTTGCGAACAGCTTCAGACCCGACGCATATATGCGGTCTCTGATGCTTTTAAGTACTATCTTTTTATGCTCTTTTGCCCCGATTTTTCCTTTTTCGGTAAGCTCATAAACCTCAAGTCCGTCTTTCTCTACCAGCTTAAGAGAACCATTCTGCATCATCTTTTCGATCGCTTCATTATAGACAAAATAGTTCACAACACCTTCAGCAGTCGCTATCTCAGTAAGCTGTGCAGGAGTACATGGTCTTTCAGCACAATCAAGAAAATATGCAAGCAGCACCTCTGCCTCATACAGATCGGACACGCTTTTCATGCTTTCCGAAACGTGCTCTTCAGGATTAGCAAACAAAGACAAATTCAGTCCCCCAAATCAGAAATTAGGATAGTCGATCATATGATTGAGCAACGCCAGATTAACAGCAGCCTCAACACACGGAACAGCCCTAGGAACAACACAAGGGTCATGCCTGCCCTTGATTTCCAGAGTTTCATTCTTCATAGCCGAATAGTCAACAGTCTCCTGCGGCTTTGCAATTGAAGGAGTTGGCTTGAACGCAACCCTCATAGTTATCGGCATACCCGATGAAATACCGCCAAGGATCCCACCGTGATTATTAGTCCTTGTCACAACATGGCCAAGATCATTTACATAGAATTCATCATTATTCTCCGAGCCGAGCATAAGTGCAGTATCAAAGCCGGCACCAAATTCAATACCCTTAACAGCAGGTATTCCGAAAACAAGCTGAGCTATCGAATTTTCAAGCCCGTCAAATATAGGTGAGCCAATACCGGCAGGCACGTTGATAGCTATACACTCAATAATGCCGCCTACACTGTCCTTATCTTTTCTTGCACGGTCTATTTCTTTGACCATTTCATTTCCCTGTACATCAATAATAACAGGAAAGTCCTTAGACCTTACCTCTCTGATAGTATCCTTATCGGTATTGATAGGATCGAAATTCTTATCCTGAATACCATGTATCTCAGCTATATGAGCACCTACATAAATGCCCCTCTTTTCAAGTATCTGACCTGCGATAGCTCCTGCAAAGCAAAGCGGCGCTGTGAGCCTTCCGGAAAAATGTCCGCCGCCCCTGAAATCGTTGAAGCCTCTGTATCTGAGAGCTCCTGTATAATCAGCATGACCGGGTCTTGCAAGCTTGGAAAGATTTGAATAATCATTAGAGTGCTGATCCGTATTCGGAATAAAAGCACACAGAGGTGTACCTGTCGTCTTTCCGTTATAATAGCCCGAAACTATAGTCGGGTGATCTGATTCTCTCCTCTGCGTAGATGTGGAGTTTTTCTTAGGCGCTCTCCTTGCCATAAACTCATACACCTTGTCCATATCTATAGACTCACCGGCAGGCAGATCGTCCACGCAGACACCTATTGCCTTTCCGTGGCTCTCCCCAAAGATAGTAAATGTAATATTATTTCTCCATGTTGACGACATTGCGTTTCCTCCAATTCTCACGGAACTTTTATGAACTGTTCAGCCGATTACTTCAAGCTGACCGCCGAGTGACGAAAACGCCTCCCAGAAATCAGGATAAGACTTTGAAACACACTCTGCGCCATTGACAAACACATCGTCTTTACAGCCGACAGATGCAGCTGCCGCAGCCATAGCAATACGGTGATCATTATATGTATCAACCGTACCGCCGTCAAGACAAGGCTTTCCTTTTATAATAAGCCCGTCTTCAGTTTCCTCGGCATAAGCTCCGAGCACCCTTACGAGCGAAACACTCGAAGCGATCCTGTCACTTTCCTTAATACGAAGTCTGGCAGCATTATAAATACGGCTTTCACCGTCAGCAAATGCCGCAGCAACAGACAATACAGGCACAAGATCAGGAATATCCGAACAGTCAAGCTGAAAAGCATTCAGCCCATTTCTTCTATTATACACCATTTGTGAGAAGATTTCAACAATTTTTTTGTCTCCCTGAAAAGAATTTACATTTAGACCGCAAATTTCGATATCAGAGCCCAGCAGATTGGCCGCCAGGAAGAATGCCGCCTGAGAATAATCCCCCTCAACGCTGCCGTTATAAGGCCTCAGAGCTTTGCCTGCGCCGATACAGTAGCCTGTTTCTGTTTCTGCAGCATCACAGCCAAAATCCGATAGCGTGCCTATAGTAATATCAACATAGGGCTTAGATTCAAGGTGCGAGGTCAGTACAATCTCACTTTCCTCCTCTAAGACCGAAAAACCGAGCAGCAGACCCGTAATAAACTGAGATGATATTCCGCCGTCAACATAGAACTTTCCTCCTGTCAGCTTTCCCGATACGGAAAAGGGCATAGTTCCGTTATAGTCAAAGGTGATACCATGCTTCGGAAGCTCCTCAAGATACGGAGTTATAGGTCTGTTCGGAAGATTGCCCTGTCCTAAAAAAGTAGCATTCACACCAAGGGCGCAAGCAACAGGAATAAGAAATCTCAGGGTCGAGCCGCTTTCGCAGCAGTCAAGCACAGCCTTTTCGGGAACATTCTTAATGCCCTTGATTACAGCAGAGCTGCCGTCAACGCTTATCTCAGCACCGAGTGCTCTCATACAGTCAATGGTGGCAATTATGTCCTTGGACATCGAAAGATTATCTATTTTTGATTCACCGTCAGCAAGTGCTGCTGCAATTATCATTCTGTGAGCCTGACTTTTCGAGGGCGGTACAACAACTTTTCCGTGAAGCTTTTTGGGGCTTATCCTGATATTCATATAAAAACCTACATTTCCTTGATAATCTCTGCTATCTGCTCTTCGGCTATCTCCAGGCCGTAGCTGTTTTCTCCGAAAGAAACCATTTCTCCGATCTCCTTCTGGAACACAAAGCGAAGCTTTCCGTCTCTGACCTTTTTATCTGTATAGAGCTTTTTGATAAGCAATTCACGGTCAATATAATCGGGAATTGCTACAGGCAGGCCTGCTCTTTCACAAAGCTCGGTCACTCTCTGAACATTCTCATGACTGATATACCCAAGCTTCTCTCCCAGCCTTGCCTGTGCGATAAGCCCTATAGAAACAGCTTCTCCGTGAGTGAGCCTATAATCAGACACTGTCTCGACTGCTCTGCCGACAGTATGACCGAGATTCAGTATCTCCCTTAGACCTGATTCTCTCTCGTCCTGCATAACAACCTTATATTTTACTGAGCAGTTATGCTCCGAAATATAGCGGCAGACCTCGGGGTCAATTTCAAATACCTTTTCGATGTTCTTCTCTAAGTATTCAAAGAGCTCCTTGTCTCCAAGGCAGCCGTGCTTTATTGTTTCCGCAAGGCCGCTTATAAGCTCTCTCTTTTCAAGGGTTTTCCACGCAGAAAGGTCAATATAAACCTTCTTCGGCTGGTTAAAAAGACCGATAAGATTAGTCGCAAGCGGTGTGTCTACCGCAGTTTTTCCGCCGATAGAGGCATCAGCCGCCGCAAGAAGGGTTGTTGTGTAGTTTATAAACGGAACTCCCCTGCCAAAAGTACCTGCCGTAAAGCCTGCTAAGTCCGAAACAACTCCGCCGCCAACAGCTATTACACAGCAGTCACGTCTGTAGCCAAGCTCCAGCATTTTATCCTCGACATACTCCTTGACAGCCCTTGTCTTTGACTTCTCTCCTGCAGGAAACTCAATAATATTTGAGATAAAGCCTGCTTCTTGGAGCATAGAGTCTATCTTATCAGCATACAAGGGTCTTACATTCGAGTCTGTAACCACTGCAAAACGCCTGAGCTTTCCGACAAGACCGCTCTTCAGATCATCTATTAGCCGAGCTTCAAGACCGTTGCCTATTTCTATCTCATAAGAATCGTCAACAACCTTTTTCAGCTGACAGTTAAATACCATAATATCACCCGCTTCAGTTTGCTTTTTCTATTATATCACAGATAAACTCATTTGTAAACATCTGTATCCGACTTATTGCGCATCATCAACAGGCTTGCCCATGAATTCTGCCAGAGCCTTGATTTTCTTCATAACCTCAGCAAATTTCGGAGGTGTAAGCTGCTGAGCACCGTCACTCCATGCGTTCTTAGGGTCGTTGTGTACTTCTATCTCCAGTGCATCAGCACCGACTGCAACAGCTCCGAGAGCGCAAGGCTCAATAAGAGATACTATACCTGTAGCGTGGCTAGGGTCAACTGTAATAGGGAGATGTGTTTTCTGCTTAAGAAGAGGTACAGCCGCAAGGTCAAGGGTGTTTCTCATAGCAGGCTCAAAGGTTCTTATGCCTCTCTCACAAAGAATCACCTTCTGATTGCCCTCAGACATAATATATTCAGCCGACATAAGCAGCTCCTGCAAGGTTCCCGAAAGACCTCTTTTAAGCAGTACGGGCTTATCACATCTTCCGAGCTCTTTAAGAAGAGTGAAATTCTGCATATTTCTTGCGCCAACCTGCACAACATCAATATCTGCAAAAAGGTCAAGATCGCTTACATCCATGATCTCTGTCACTATAGGAAGCCCTGTCACTTTTCTTGCCTGTAAAAGAAGGTCTATACCCTCCTTGCCAAGACCCTGGAATGAATATGGCGAGGTTCTCGGCTTGAAAGCACCGCCTCTTAACATTGTTGCTCCTGCCTGCTTGACAGCTATCGCAGTAGTGATGATCTGCTCCTCAGTCTCGACTGAGCAGGGTCCTGCCATCACCTGAGTTTTACCTCCGCCGATTATTCTGCCCCTGACGTCAATTACAGTATCATCGGGGTGGAACTTTCTGTTTGCATTCTTGTAAGGCTCCTGCACTCGCTGAACGCTCTCCACACATTCCTTAGCCTGAACAGCCTCAATATCAACATGAGTTGTATCTCCTATAAGACCAATAATGTTAGAATGTACGCCCTGCACAAGATTGGTAGATACATTAAAACGGGCGAGCCAGTTCATAAGCTCGTTTACTTCCTGCTCACTCGAATGGTTTTTCAATACGATAATCATAATTATTACCTCCAAAAATAAAATGAGCCGCAGTTTTCATCTCTGCAATGAAAGCCGCGGCTTAAAATTTACGGTATTAAGGATATTACAGACCTTTTCCCAATAAACCCTTGTCCTCAGCCTTCACAGTACGCCAAAAACGCTCGAAGCCAAAAAAGAAGCTCAAGCTAAAAAAGAAATATGTAAAGACTGCTGTAAGAGTTATCTGAAACATTTCTGTTTTTCCTTTCCTGATATTATGTCAGCATAACTGACAAACATAGTATACTCCTTTACTATGATAAAGTCAAGAAGCTTTTTCTGTTTTTACAAATTGTTAACACTATTCACTTTATATTCCTCTACCATGTAGAATATCTTTTTATCTATCAAAGCGTCAACCGCAATGCCCTTGGCAGTATATTCCTCAGAGAAAACCTTGCCGTCTATCCTGATAGTGTTCACAAGGCCTGCCTTGTCAAACGGCAGAAGCAGTCTGCACCTTACGCAGGAATCAGGAAGAGCCCTTGCTACAGCTTCCAGCATTTCGTCAAGACCTTTTCCCGTTTTTGCTGAGATAAGCACCTCAAACTCCTCATTGTCAGCTTCAAGAGAATCTGCATAAGCTATCTTATCACACTTATTTAAAACTGTAACTACAGGTATCCCGTCACAGCCAAGCTCACTCAGAAGCTTTCTTGTAACTGTTGCCTGTTCTTCGCAGGAAGGGTTTGATGCATCTACAACATGAATAATAACATCAGCCTGAGCCGCCTCTTCAAGTGTTGACTTGAACGCCTCTACCAGATGATGAGGAAGCCTGCTTATAAATCCTACGGTATCAATAAGCATTACAGACCTTCCGTCAGGCAGTTCAATAGAGCGTGAAGTGGTCTCAAGTGTTGCAAACAGCTTATCCTCCGAGAGGACTCCTGCTTCCGTCAGTGCATTCAGCAGCGTTGACTTCCCTGCATTGGTATAGCCTACAATTGCCGCTGTGAGAACACCGTCTTTCTTGCGCCTTTTTCTCATAAGGTCACGGCGCTTTTCTATTTCGTGAAGTTCCTCTGTCAGGGCGGCAATTCTTGCCCTTATATGCCGCTTGTCTGTTTCAAGCTTGGTCTCTCCCGGGCCTCTCGTTCCTATTCCGCCGCCCAGTCGGGACAGGTCAAGACCCATTCCTGCCAGTCTAGGAAGCCTGTACTTATTCTGTGCAATCTCTACCTGAAGTCTGCCCTCATGTGTTTTTGCATGAGCCGCAAAAATATCCAGAATCAGCATAGTGCGGTCAATAGTGAAAACTCCGCATACGTCCTCGATATTTCTTATCTGTGTTGCTGTAAGCTCGCAGTCAAAAACCACACGGTCAATTTCATGAGTCTTGCAAAGCTCTGCTATCTCTTCAAGTCTGCCCGAGCCTATACAGGTAGCCTTATCATAAGACGGGCGCTTTTGCACCACTCTTATCACAGGCTCACCGTCAGCGGTTAAGACCAGCTCCTCCAGTTCATCAAGAGATGCCTGTACGTCATAAGCTCCTGTATCAACTGCCGCCATCAGCACCCTGTCTTTTCTTACTGTATTATCGTAAAGCTGTGCCATAAATCCTCCATATAATATAAATTATAAGTCATTATAGCATACTTTAGAGCCTTTGTCAAAACGGCTCCTGTTATTGATTTGCACAAAAATGTCAGATTTGTTTGGTTAAAAATAAAAACATTATACAAAACACTTGAAATTTGTATGTTTTAGTGTTATAATGTATCTTAATAAAATAGGTTTACTATTTTTTCGCTAAAGGAGGGTCAGCATGAAAAGAAAGACAATAGCAGTCTGCGTAACAGGATTTGATCTTGAATACGAAACCGACGTTGTTTACGGTGTATATAAAAAGTGTCAGGAGCTGGGACTGAATCTGCTTGTTTTCTTTAATCCTACCAGAAAACCTCAGCGTGGTATTGACCTTGTTATCTCGGAAGCTATAGCTAACGGCGAAATGTCTGTATTCAAGCTTATGGATTATGATAATATCGACGGTATAGTTATTTTCGGAGAATCACTGCTTGTTGAAGAAACTTATTTTGATATTGCAAAAAAGGCAAGAGAGCACGGAATACCGCTTATTAATGTTGATGACCTCTTCCATGATAATGAAAAGAGAATTATTCTCAGCAATAAATATGCTATGTCTTCTGTAGTTGAGCACCTTATTGTCGATCACGGGCTTACAAAGATTGATTTTATCAGCGGCTTTGAGTTTGATAATATACAATCCGATGAAAGGCTTGATGCTTACAAGGCTACACTTAAAAAGCACGGTCTGCCGATCGAGGAGGACAGGATATATTACGGTGAGTTCTGGAGAAAGGCTATTGAATGTACCGAAGAGATACTCAAAAAGCCCGAGCTGCCCGAAGCTATCGTCTGTGCTAATGATACTATGGCATTTTTCTGTATGGATACTCTCAAGGAGCACGGATATAAGATTCCTGAGGATATTATAGTTACGGGCTTTGACGGGCTCAAGGACTGCAAAAATTATTCTCCGACACCTACTACAGTCAGGAGAGCTACCTTTGAATCGGGCGGAGTGGCTGTTGAACTCCTGCTTGATATGATGAACGGTAAAGAACCTGAGGACATCACCTATGTTGACTCTGTGCTTCATCTGGGTCAGTCCTGCGGCTGTGTTCCTATTGAAAAGGTCGATGAGCTCACCTATAATCAGAAGTATTCATACTATAATGACTTCAAGGAGTTTACAAGGTATCTGCTTGATATGAATATGGATATTTCCAATGTTGAAGAGTCAAGCCATCTGTTTGACAGCCTTTACAGAGGAACTATGATATTCAAGTTCAAAAAGCTGTATGTATGCATAAGCTCGGATATTGAGAAAAATCAGAACGTTATCAATATAGACACGGATATTGCTCCATGGAGCGTTCCCGATACTATGGTGTCTATGTTTATGTACAACCATGATGTTCCTGTAGGTTATGAATTTCCTACCAAGCAGCTCATTCCCGATAAAATGAATGACGAGGAAGCACCTGTTTTTTATGCCTTTGCGCCTATATACTTTAAGGATCTGTTTTTAGGCTATCTTGCCGGTGTACCTTCTACTGTCGAGCTTGAGGGCGACCTGCTTGCAGTTTGGCTGACATCTATCTCTAACAATGCAGGAAGCTTTTATCTGAACAACAAATTGCAGAAAGCTCTCAGTGAGCTTGAGCTTCTCAATCTGCATGATCCGCTTACAGGACTTTACAACAGAAGAGGTCTTAACAAGTACGAGAAGGAGTTCCTGCAAAACTGTATCAAAAGCGATAAATATCTATCGGTTGTCTGCGCCGATGTTGACGGGCTGAAAATTATTAATGATGCTTACGGTCACGAGGAAGGCGATGTCGCTATCACTGCGTGCAGCAACACTCTTATGGAGATTTTCCCCGAGAACAGTATCTGTGTAAGAACCGGCGGTGATGAATTCCTGATACTTGCTTCATTTGACAGCGAAGACGAACCCGATAAGCTTATAAAGCAGGTCTATGATAAGATCGAAGGTCTCAACCAATCGGGTGCGAAGCCATACAAATTCGGCTGCAGCTGCGGTCATGTAACGCTCAAGCCAGATAAGGACACTGTTCTTAACGAGATAAAGAGCGAGGCTGACAGCAGAATGTACATCGAAAAGCACCGCAGAAAAACAATAAGAAAATTCTAAAAAATGCCTGTTCCGTTTGGAGCAGGCATTCTTGATTATTTTGAAAGCTTTGTCAGGAAAGCCTTTGTTCTTTCCTGCTTCGGGTGGTCAATTACTTCTGAGGGAGTTCCCTCTTCTACAACAACTCCGCCGTCCATGAATACAACATAGTCGGAAACATTCTTAGCAAAGTTTATCTCGTGAGTAACAATGACCATTGTCATTTTCTCTGAGGCAAGCTCTTTGAGGATCTGCAGTATCTCAGCAGTGATCTCAGGGTCAAGAGCCGAGGTAGGCTCATCAAAGAAAAGGATCTTCGGCTTCATTGCAAGAGCCCTTGCTATAGCAACTCTCTGCTGCTGACCGCCTGAAAGCTGTGACGGGAATGCATTGGCTTTATCCTTCAATCCCATTTTAGCGAGAAGCTCCATACACTCCTTTTCAACCTCTGCTTTATCACGCTTCTGAACACAAACGGGCGCGTCCATAAGGTTTTTAAGCACAGTATAGTGAGGAAACAGATTGAAGTTCTGGAACACAAGGCTGAAATACTCTTTTATCTTTCTGATATTTCCCTTCGGAGCATAAACAGCCTTCCCGTTTTCTGAGCTTACCGCCTTTTCACCGCAGTATATGAGCTCTCCGCCGTCAAGCCTTTCAAGCAAACAAGCACATCTCAGGAAGGTTGATTTTCCGGAACCCGAAGGTCCGAGGATAGATACTACGGTATTTTCCTCAACAGAGATCGAAATATCCTTCAACACCTTATGCTCGCCATAGCTCTTTTCAAAATTTTTAGCTTCTAAAAGTTTCATTTTTCACACCTGCCTTATCAATAATGACTGAGCTTCTGCTCTATACGTGCCATTATCGCAGCTACGATAACGTTAAATACATAATAGAATAATCCTGCAATAAAGATAGGCAGTATCGTTGATTCTGCGGCAGCGACCTGCTTAGCTATTGTGAACATCTCGGTATAAGCAATTGCAAATGCAAGTGAGGTATCCTTTACAAGAGTGATAACCTCATTTGTAATAGCCGGAATAACTGTTCTCATCATCTGCGGGAATACTATCTTTCTGAATGCCATTCCCCTAGAATAACCAAGTATTGCAGCAGCCTCATGCTGACCCTTAGGTACAGCCTGAATACCTGCACGATATATCTCTGCAAAGTAAGCAGCATAATTAAGTATGAAGCCTATAAGCACTGCATATAATCTGTAGTTTGATGAGAGCTTTATACCAAACAGCAGGTTTGGCCCGAAGAATACCAGCAGAAGCTGCAGCATAAGCGGTGTTCCTCTGACTATAGATATATAAACCTTCATTATCGTTCTTAAAATGAAGAATCTTGACATTCTTCCAAAGGCGATAAACAGACCTAGCGGCAGAGCAAACAGCAGTGTAAAGAAGAATATAGCAAATGATGCCCCCATTCCCTTTGCAAGCTCCTTGCAAACGTAAGTAAACAGTTCAGAAAAGCTTTTTTCCTTATCCTCTGTCGGGTCTATAACCTCAGAATCCTCAGTAAGGCAGACTGCATCTTCAAGATCCCACTTGGCTGCGATCTTATTAATAGTACCGTCATCAAGCAGCTCCATAAGGGTTTCCTGAACCTGATCTCTGAGCTCTGTATTGCCCTTATAAAAGCCTATACCGTACTGCTCAGATGATATATGCTCATCAAGCACAATGTACTCGGTATCTCTTTGCGAAATCTCATACTTAGCGACTCCGACGTCCATACAGATAGCATCTACAACACCGCTGTCAAGATTCAGAAACGCAGAGTTATAGTCACCAACCTGCTGAAGCTCCTCGAAACTCTCAGCCAGAGCCTTGTTTTCCTCAGTTGCGTCATCGCCTGTAAGTGCTGCAAGCCCTGAACTGTCAGCCTGAACTGCAACTATCCTTCCGCTGAGGTCTGATATATCATCAATGCCCGAATCTGCTCTGACTACCATTACCTGAGCATTGTCAAAGTACGGAGCAGACCATGTATAATCATTCTCACGGCCGTTTATTGTAAAGCCGTTCCAGATACAGTCTATCTGACCTGTTTTCAGCTCCAGATCCTTTGAATCCCAGTCAATTGGCCTTTTCTCTAGCTTCCAGCCCCTCTTATCGCAGACTGCCTGAGCAAGGTCAAGGTCAAGACCTACATATTCTCCTGAGTCATCCTTGAAGCCGTAAGGCGGAAACTCAGCATCAAAGCCTACTGTCAGCACCTTATCATCATCACTTTTGTCTGAGCAGCTGCTGAAAGCAGCCGACACAGAAAAGATCATAGCCGCAGACATAAAAAAAGCGGCCAGCCTTTTTATCTTCATTACTGAAACCTCCAGTTCTTCACTTTTATCAAATAACCATTTACCATTTTATCACACAAAACCGCAAATTACAAGCAAAAATCCGAAATTTGTCATTTATAACAAATTTCGGACTTTTATTTCAGCAGACGATTCAAATAATCAGGTGTAAGGTAGTGACAGCCTATATACTGAGCGCCCAGTTTCAGCGCCGTCATTATATCCTCAGTTTTTGAATAAGACATTACAAAGGCTTTTAAGCCGTTGTCACGGCAAAGCCTTGCTGTTTTCTCATCATAGACTGTATTTTTCATCGAAAGAATATCTATGTCATATTTTTTACAAACCGTAAGAGCTGAACTGAACCTCCTGCCTTTATCGGCTTCATCTTTCGGCTCAGGAAGATAGTAGGCTATCTCACATTCAGGCGCATATTCTTTCACAAGCTGTACATCACTCTCACGCTGACAGCGAATTACCGTCCTGACCTTATCAAGCGAATGTCTGCTGTAAGCCTTGCTTATTTCATCAATGAACACCTTCGCCATTGCTGACGGCGGCTTCCCGATATCCAGAAACAAAGTGATCTCTTTTTCAAGTGAAACCCTTTCAGCTTCGCCGAAAAGCTCATCAATATCAACAGCTTTATAGCGACCGTAATAGCTTCGGGATTTGAAGTCATCATATCCGAGTCCCTGCTTGTGCTCATCTTTATACGCTAAACCCAGTTTACCCAGACTGTCCTTAGACCAGCCGTTTATGCACACTGCCCTGCCGTCAGAGGTAACCCTTATGTCAGCCTCAAAGTTTATAAAGCCCTCGGCGAAGGAGTTTTCAAAAGCTTCAAGAGAATTAGTATTTCTGAACTTATGCTCAAGCGTACCAAGTGCCACGGCCGTAAGCTTTGTGTTAATTTCAGAGGTCTTTTTTATGCGTTCTCCTGTCTGTCCTACAGAGCGTACAAAGCCTTTCAGATGTTTGTAAACTCCCCTCTTGATGAAATAGGAGGGCTTTTTGGTTTTACCGTTCATTGCTTTCTCAAAAGCATCAAAAACACGTTCTGCACTTAACTCATCGGGCATAATACAGCGTTCTTTATAGCCTATCCTCTCGCCCCAGAAGCGCATTTTTTCGTTCCAGACTATTCCCACCGAAGGTATCCCGAGTGAATATGCTATGATATTTGAGTGCATTCTCTGAGCTATCACTCCGTCAAACGAAGCAATATCACGCACAAGCTCCCTTGAATTCATTGTCTGTGGAAGTTTCTCTCCATGCCCTGTGAATTGAAGGACCTTCATGGCGAACTCCTCATCGGAATTCAGTCCGTTTGTGAATAACTTCCACTTATAACCCTTGGACTCTAGCATTCCGATAAGCTCTTTCCAGAAACGGAGCATAAATTCCCCGTCTATCTCCTCGTGACCGTAATCACAGAAAAGACGCTCTCTTGCAATACCGATTCCGATATAACCCGACTTCTCAGGTATGATCTCAGGATAGGTCTGTCTGCACCAGACAGCAGGGTCTATAACAGAGTGAACGCTTTGTTTCCTTGTTAGGTATGAGCTTTTCAACAGCGCTGTATCATCACGGACACTGATACCCTTTACACAAGGCTGATTAATCACCTCTTTGAGTGCCTGACAAGTCTCGTCATTTTCATCATAGCCCTCAACACCTACAGAATTGAAATAAACAGGAATGTCATTTTCCTGTGCTTCATTTATAATTTCAGAAATATACTGAAGAAAGCACTCTCCGCGAAACTTTATCAGACCGCCTCCTGCGAAAATAACCGCATCGCAGAATCTTACCCTGTACACGTCACCGCAGCGCAGGTCATAATCAAGAATATCCGCCTTTTCACCAAGAGCCTTTCTTATCATATAAGCAGTATTATCAGCAATGACCGAATCCCCGTAATTTCTGTTTACAAGCCTTACGAGCATGATCTTTATCCTGTTTTCAGCCATTGGTATCACCGCCTTTTGATGAAAATAGTATAGCATTTTACAAAGTCATTGTCAAGAAAAACGCACTAAAAAACAGCTGTCCTTTCGGGCAGCCGTTCATGTGTTAAGTCCAGAGACTGTTTACTTTTATTAGGTGCTGTTTGATTCGTGTAATATCATTCATATTAATAGCTTCATCGTTATTCGCATCAGCACATCTGAGGCTGTAGTCTTTAAGCACACTGATTTTTATCAGATGTCTCTTTAACACAGTAATATCAAGCATATCAACCTTTCCGTCAAGATTGGCATCTCCGATAAGATTGAGCTGAGGCACTATACTCTCAGACAATGCACCGTTGCGAACATTAACTGTATAGCTTCTGGTCACATAATTCGGAGCGCTGAAAGTTAAAGTATGAGTACCGTCTGAAAGATCGCTGAGTGTAAACTCACGGTTTGAAGAGTTCTTTCCCGAAGAGCCGTCTACTGACAGTGTAACTGTCTCTGAAGCATAGGCTGAATTATTGCTTTTCAGGATAACATTAAGCTTGATATCATCTTTGAGCTTATCAACATAATTATCCCTATATTCATCATTGCAGACAGAACACTTATAAAGTGTATAACCGTCAGAAGCAGTTGTTGGAGCAACTACAGTCTTAACATATTTATGGCCTGTTGCCTTGACTACTGTGCTTGCGAGGGTTATTTCCTTGGTGCAGGCTGAATCAGAGAAATACTTCTTGCAGGCTGAGCAGTACCAATATGCGGTATTTCCGTTGGCGGTACAGGTTGCCGCCTTGGCAGGTGTTGCTGTGGCCTTATGGCCTGTCGCCTTAACTACTGTGCTTGCGAGGGTTATTTCCTTGGTGCAGGCTGCGTCCGAGAAATACTTCTTGCAGGCTGAGCAGTACCAATATGCGGTGTTTCCGTTGGCGGTACAGGTTGCCGCCTTTGCTGGTGTTGCTGTGGCCTTATGGCCTGTTGCCTTGACTACTGTACTTGCGAGGGTTATTTCCTTGGTGCAGGCTGAATCAGAAAAATACTTCTTGCAGGCTGAACAGTACCAATATGCGGTGTTTCCGTTGTCGGTACAGGTTGCTGCCTTGGCTGGTGTTGCTGTGGCCTTATGGCCTTTTGCTTTAAGAATCGTGTTTTCGTATGTTATTTCTTTAGTGCAGGCTGAGTCAGAGAAATATTTTCTGCATCTGCCGCAATACCAGTATGCTATATGTCCGCTGCTTGTGCAGGTAGGTTCTGTGGCTGAATAGGAATAGGGCCAATGTCCGTATGCGGTCAGCTTATATGTAGTTGTATGTCCGCAGATTGAACAGTCTTCCTCACCGACACCAAGCTCGGTACAGGTCGGATACTGAATCACTCTGTCAGGTTTCCACGTATACTTATGCTCGTGAGTAACCTTTACGGAATAATCAGTATACAGTCCGTTATAGCTTGCTCTGAGGACAGTTTCTCCGTCGCCGACTGCGGTTATTGTATTGCCTGAAAGCGTTACTGAGTCACCGCTGTAAATGCTCCACTGAACATCAACAGCTACTGATACGTTTGTGCCCGTATAGGTCATATATACATAAGGTAAGCTTCCCTGATCTCCGACAAGATAATCATACGATACCCACTGTCCGCCTGAATAAATCATACGATATTCTCTGCCTGTGTCATCATAGGTAAGCTTCTTCGGATGAGAGGCTAAAAAGTCATCATTAACATTAACACTCACTGTTGTACTGCTGTCATTGGCGGTTGTAGGTGTCACATTTTTTGCAGGGCTTCCGAATTCCTGTACCCAGAAATATCCCGACTCCGTTTTAGCACAGGCAATTCCGATCGCTGTAAAATTGCCGAGCATATTTCTTCTGTGACCCTGACCTGCGTACTTGTAGTCATCTTCACGCCAGAGCAAAAATGCCTCATTCACATCTGAAAGAGATGTTCCCCACGCAATATTCTCACCAACTGAATAATATGACGTCGGGTAACCTGTGGCAGTAAAAAATGCTGTGCCGTCAGGACGTGTATGATCAAATACCACTGCAATCTCTGCCGCACGCTGCATTGCTGATTTTTCGAGGTCATAGTCATAAACAAAATTCTTCAGACCTGTGTAATAAACCTTTTCTGTATTTGCTTCATTCCAGGCCCATGTATCGGAGCTGTTTCGCCAATCATTGATTATCCCGAGCATGGAACGTGCCTCTGTCTGACGATATGTAACATCAAAGGTCAGGGCTGTAGTACCCTCCGCAGAAGCATTCATCAATGTAAACCCTTCTCCGATAGGTGCTGCAAAAGCCGTAACTGCCATAGCCAGAGAACAAATCAAACTTAAAAATCGTTTTTTCATTTTCTCACCCCGTAAAGTTTTTCTTAATTATACCATATACAATTTCAAAGCTCAAGAACGTCAAAGAAATGCTATCGTTTTTTCTACAAATTGTACAATTAAGCTGACCTTGATTTATCACTCTTGGAGATTAGTTTAATTATATAACAATATAAAAGCGTTCTGCTTGGGACATATATGTCCTTAGCAAAACGCTGATATACTTATTTGGTATATGCATTATCGGCTGAGCTTTTTGATAAGCCATAAGGTTTTAAGATCGTCAGGCTCTCTGATTCTCGGTACATAGTAGCTTTTCAAATCCTCACCTCCTTCAAATGGGTATAAGAAACGCACCCTACATTATGTAAGGTGCGTTATTCAACTACAATGCTTTTTTGCAAGTGAACTGAGCCGGTACAATTAGGATCTTCACAATGAAAATAATTAGAATATGCTCTGTTTTCTCCTGAAATATCAAAATAAGATTTTTTACAGATTTCACACAGCACCTTTTCACCATGCTGTAATCGCTTAATTAAATCAATGGCTTTTACGTCTGCCATAAATTGTACCCCCTTTTCTCCAATTAAATCTTGAATAATCCGAGTCTTCTTTAACTGCCTTAATTATAGCTCTTTTCTCCGAAATTGTCAAGTAATCTCTGTTTCTAGCGTGTTTCAGTTCTTGTGCGATACAAACACACTCAGCCCATTGACTTTGTCCAATGCCATACTTATAGTGAGTGCATTCATGAATAATTGTTCTCGCAGCCCACAAAGCATTATCACACTGGTTAACATATATCTCGATTTTTCCAAAGTGTTCTGAACCTCTGACACCTTCATCATATCCAAATGTAAGTTTTATTTTTTCCGGCAACGTATCAATCGTTTTAAGAGTTTCTTTACCGATAGATGTCTTTTCAAGTTCATCTGCGATTGCTTGAGGAGAAATTTTGTTGGAAATGGGCATATCTTCAAAGTTAAAAATGTCAATTGCTTTGGCATAATTCTTGCTCTCCAGCACTTCCCTTTCCTTAGCTGCCGCCTCCTCAGGCGAGAACCTTACAGGCTTCAGCTTCTCCTCCAGCTCACGACGCTCTGCCAGCTCCATAGCAAGCATTACATACAAAAACCTCAGGACTTAGTCTTCTGCAAGCAGCATATAGCCCTCTTACCGCTGACAATTAAGAACCATTTTTTCAATGCATACAAAGCAAAAGACCCGCTGATGCGGGTCTTCGCTATACAGTTTCGATCAAGGATTAAGAGTTCTTGTAAGAATCGATCATCTTCTTGACCATCTGGCCGCCTACAGAACCAACCTCACGTGCTGTGAGATCGCCGTTATAACCCTGCTTGAGGTTTACTCCTACCTCGTTTGCTGCTTCCATCTTGAACTTGTTGAGGGTCTCTCTGCCCTGCTGTGATGTGATACCTTTCATTTTCGTATCTCCTTTTCTTTTTTGTTGCGGGTTTGCTTTAGTATTATTTGAAACAAATCCAAGATTATAATCGGAAAATTCAGGTAAATATTTTATTATTCATACAAGCACTTTGTCACAGCAGATGTTGAGCAGAAAAATGCTCTCAGAGCTGAAAAGGAAGCTCACTGTAAGCAAAACCCCGCCAAATAAGATTTTTCGTTCGGCGGGGTTTGTTTTTATTGTTGTTTCTTGACAGTATGATTTCAGTATGATATACTATAATCAATCAATAAGTAAGCGAGGTGTCTTATGAATATCCTGCCTAAAACTCCCAAAAGGAAAGCTGTCCTGACAGCCTTGGTCTGTCTGCTTGTTGTTCTTATTTTTATTATAGTTAAATCTCTAATTCACTCATGGCGTTATGAAGAGTACAAAGAAACAGGTGTCACCAAAGACGGACAGTTCCGCATCAGCTATTCAACTGAAGGTAATAATGGCGGAGGCGGATATTCAAAGCAATTCTATCTTACAAACAAAAAAGTACTGAAGGAAGCCGAGGATTTCAGCTTCACACTTGATGAGACTATTTTCGGAAAGGTCTACAAGCCTATAGATGCAGGCTCAGTGGATATCTATACCGCCTATTCGTCTCATGGAGGAGAAAGTCTGAAATATGAGGTCTACCACGTTACTGTATCAGAAGAATTTGAGATTCGATATGTTGTTGAAATTATCAGTAAAGAAACATTTGAAGAAGGAAAATCTATCTCAATCAATTCAGATCTGAGCTCCAATATAGACGATCAGACATAAAAAAGCCCTGCTCAAATGCAGGGCTTTAGGTTTAGTGCTTTATCTGATAAATGATGCTGACTGCCAGCGTCACTATGAACAGCAGTACCAGACAGATCTTCATAAGTCTGTTCAGCTTTGCATCCTTAGTATTTCCTGAGTTCTTTCCAAAGAACGAATCATTATAACCACCGCCGATTGCAGAGGTAAGTCCCTGATCCTTAGATTCCTGAGAAAGAACAATAAGCACGATTATCAGGCTCACAAGAATAAGTACCGAACCTGCAACTATCTCAATTACACTCATGATCTACGCTTCCGAAACCGAAAGCACGCCTCCTTTCAAACATAGTAAAGAAGTATAAACATAGTTTAGATTATTATAGCACATCATTTCCGGAATTGCAAGTGTTTTTAAGAAATTTTATAAAAAACATAAAAAACTTCCTTAAAGCACTTGACAAACAGGCATAATTGTGATAAAATATATAAGTCGCTGAGACAGGCGGAAGGACAGGTGTCCGAGTGGTTTAAGG
>DGRP01000123.1 GCA_002391065.1 Ruminococcus sp. UBA4385
CAAGAATGATAAGTCCTACAATATCGTTGAGTCAACTATCAAGTTCACAGTAAAGGACGGCAAGGTAGTAAAGAACAGCGTTGAGGGCACAGGAGATTCTGTCGAGGGCGGCAAGGTAAGCTTCACAGAGGGCAATGACAACACTCTTGACAGCTTCACATTCAACGATGCTGAGAAGACAACCGATGTTGTAATTTCCAAGCAGGGAATCAACGGCGCAGGTGAGATTACAGGCGCACAGCTTGTTATCACCAACAACGATACAAGCGAGACAGTTAAGTCTTGGGTATCCAATGTTGATAACGGCCCTGAGACCGTAACTCTGAGCGACGGCAGCTATACTCTTCAGGAGACCGGCGATACCTTTGAGTTCGGCGGAAAGAAATACACAATTCTTACATCAGTTGTTGAATTCTCTGTTAAGAATGGTGTTGTAACAATTAATCCTGACGCAGAGGCATATCAGACTGACAACGGCAGCTACGCTGTATTCGACGGTGACAAGACCTTCACGATCTACGATGTAGAGGAAGAAGAGGACGAGGACGAGAGCAGCTCCGAGTCTGAGGACGAGGGAGAGGACAGCGGCAGCACCAGCGGTCCTGACACTGATGATTCTGAATCTTCAAGTGAGACCACCGATGATTCCAGCGAGGCAACTGATGACAGCAGCGAGTCCGCAGCAGATGATTCCAGCGAGGCAGCTGATGACAGCAGCGAGTCCGCAGCAGATGATTCCAGCGAGACAACTGATGACAGCAGTGAATCTGCAGCAGATGATTCCAGCGAGACCACTGATGACAGCAGTGAGTCTGCAGCAGATGATTCCAGCGAGACCACTGATGACAGCAGTGAGTCCACAGCAGATGATTCCAGTGAGTCTGAGGGTGAGAGCGATGACAGCGGCAATACAAGCGACACTGACACTCCCGACTCTACAGACAGCTCTGACAGTGACGACAGCGGCGATACTGACAGCCATGACACTACAGATTCCACAGACAGCTCAGACAGCACTGACAGCTCCGATGTAAGCAGTCAGGACGAGCAGGATTCTGAGGCAGATGACAGCGGTGAAACAGACAGCACCGATACACCTGACTCAACAAGTGACAGCTCTGACAGCGATACCACAAGCGACACTGACACAACTGATTCCGATACTGATGATGCTTCCAGCACATCTGATACATCATCAAGCAGTTCCAACACAGACAGCAGCAGCTCGTCTAAGACTGCAAGCGCTCAGGATAACACTGACGGCAAGAAGCAGGCTAACGACAACACTGCAGGAAAGGCTAACCCGGGAACAGGTATGGCAGCTTCAGCAGGCTTTGCAGCAGTAGTTGCAGCAGCGGCTGTAGTACTTGCAAAGAAGAAGAAAGACGAATAAGCGTAAATCGCTTAACGGCTGAATGATCCAGACCGCCCACCATGATCGGTGGGCGGTTTTTTTGCATACTTTTTCAGGAAAAATCTGAACAGTCTGTTAAAACCTATTGACAAGGTAGGATATAAGTGCTATAATATCATTAATTCATATTTTACAGATAGGAAATATCAAAATAGCAGGAGGATTATTATGTCGGAATTACTGAAAATAGAGAAGCTGTCGGTATCGGCAGGGGAGAAGGAGCTTTTACATTCGGTTTCACTGAGTGTAGGCGAGGGTGAGACCCATGTGCTCATGGGGCCTAACGGAGCAGGAAAATCAACACTTGGAAGCACCCTTATGGGCAGTCCCGAGTATACGGTCACAGGCGGGAAAATCATATTTGACGGCGAGGACATCACCGAAGAGCCTGCCGATAAAAGGGCTAAGAGAGGGCTTTTCCTCTCGTTCCAGAACCCTATCGAGATACCCGGGATAACGCTTTCGGAGTTTCTGAGAAATGCTCTTGAGCAGGTCACAGGAAAGAGAATGAAGCTCTGGGATTTTAAGAAAAAGCTCAAAGCAGCTATGGAGCTTCTTGAAATGGACACTGCTTATGCAGACAGAGACCTTAACGTTGGCTTTTCGGGCGGTGAGAAGAAAAAGGCTGAGATATTGCAGCTTCTTATCCTTTCGCCGAAGCTTGCAATTCTTGACGAGACTGATTCGGGTCTTGATGTTGACGCTGTAAAGACCGTCTCAAAGGGAATTGAGGAGTACAGAAAGCAGACTAACGGAACGCTGATAGTTATCACTCACAATACAAAGATACTGGAGTCTCTGTCGGTGGACAGAACGCATATCTTAGCCTCGGGAAGTATTTCCGCAGAGGGCGGAGCAGAGCTTGTTGATGAGGTCATCACAAACGGATTTGAAAAATACATCGGGAAGTGACAGAATGAAGGAGAAAACACAGGTAGCGGATATTGACCGTTCGCTTTATGATTTCAGGTATGAGGAAGACGAAAGCGAGTACCTTGCAAGCGGTATCACACCTGAGATAATTAAAGAAATCTCAGACGAAAAGAACGATACCGACTGGATGAGGGAGTTTCGCTTAAAGTCTCTGGAGATATATAACAGAACGCCGATGGTGGAGTGGGGGCCCTCTATCGAGGGGCTTGATGTTGACAACATCGTGACCTACATTCGGCAGAAATCGAGAATGAACACCGACTGGGAAGACGTTCCCGATGATATTAAGGACACCTTTGAGCGACTTGGTATACCGCAGGCAGAGAGGGAGTCTCTTGCAGGAGTTGGTGCTCAGTATGACTCCGAGCTTGTGTACCATAATGTCAGGAAAGAGGTAGCCGAGTCGGGAGTGGTATATACCGATCTTGAAAGCGCTATGCACGACGATAAGTATGCAGAGATCATAAAAAAGCACTTTATGAAGCTTGTTCCCCCGACAGACCATAAGTTTGCGGCTCTGCACGGGGCGGTATGGTCGGGCGGAAGCTTTGTATATGTTCCTAAGGGCGTACATCTTGACATTCCGCTGCAGTCATATTTCAGGCTTAATGCCAAGGGCGCAGGTCAGTTTGAGCACACGCTGATTATTCTTGAGGAGGACAGCTATCTGCACTTTATTGAGGGCTGTTCAGCACCAAAATACTACGAAGCAGGTCTGCACGCAGGCTGTGTGGAGCTGTTTGTAGGCAAGGGCGCACAGCTAAGATATTCGACTATTGAGAACTGGTCTAAGAATATGTATAACCTGAACACTAAAAGAGCTCTCGTTGAGGAGGGCGGAAAAATAGAGTGGGTGTCGGGAAGCTTCGGCTCGCACGTTTCGTACCTGTACCCGATGAGCATACTAAACGGCAGGGGCGCCCGTGCCGAGTTTACGGGCATAACCTTTGCAGGTGAGGGTCAGAACCTTGACACAGGTGCGAAGATAGTTCACAATGCGCCCGAGACTTCATCTTATATGAACACGAAGTCTATCTCAAAAAGCGGCGGTATAAGCACTTTCAGGAGCGCCGTAGTGGTGAACGAAAAGGCAGTGGGAAGCAAGTCCTCGGTAAGCTGTGAGTCGCTTATGCTTGACTGTATATCACGCTCTGACACTATCCCCGTTATGGACATAAAGACCGATAAGGCAGATATAGGTCATGAAGCAAAGATAGGGCGTATCAGCGATGAAGCGGTGTTCTATCTTATGTCAAGGGGGCTCAGTGAGGAGGACGCAAAAGCGATGATAGTCCGCGGCTTTGCGGATAACGTATCTAAGGAGCTTCCGCTTGAATATGCGGTAGAGATGAACAACCTCATAGGACTTGAAATGAAAGGGAGCATAGGGTAATGACTGAGAAAAGAATACTGAATACGCTTCCTGCCCCGACCTTCGGGTGGCTGGGGGTGAACTCGCTTGAACGTGAGGTGCTTGTTCCCGAGGGGGTAAAGGAGCTTAAAGCTGAGGGCGCAGAGCCCCTAAGGATAGAGGTTGCCGACAGCGGACTTTATGAGATAAATACGCAGGCGGAGCAGTTTATCATCATGTTTATAAGCGGTGATGATAAAAAGACCGTATCTGTAAAAATACAAGGGGCTGAGGGCACTCACACAAAGCTTGTGCAGGTGTTTGAAAAGGGAACTCAGACCGTGTCGAGCGTTTCGGCAGAGCTTGCAGACAGTGCCGAGCTGGAGCTTGTACAGCTATACCTCGGAGGGGCTGATACAGCCTCGGAGGTAAAGGCTGAGCTTTTGGGCTATTCGGCAAAGCTGACAGCAGATATAGGCTATCTTCTCGATAACGATGATAAGCTTGATATAAACCTTATCGCCGATCACTACGGCAGAAAGACCCTTTCGGAGATAAGGGTCAGGGGTGTAATGGACGGTACTTCTCAGAAGACCTTCAAGGGAACGATAGACTTCAAAAACGGAGCAATCGGAGCAAAGGGCTCGGAGAATGAAGAGGTGCTCCTTATGAATGAGAGCGTCAGAAACAGAAGTGTTCCGCTTATACTCTGCGCCGAGGAAGATGTCGAGGGCAGTCACGGAGCATCTATAGGGCGGATAAATGAGGAGCATATCTTCTATATGCAGTCCCGAGGTATCAGTGAGGAGAAGATATATGAGCTTATGGCGAAATCCAAAACAGAGCAGATAATCAAGCGCATCGGTGACAGCGATACCGCAGAGCGCATAAACAGGGCGCTCGGGAGAGGTGATGAGGACAATGAATAGTCAGGGATTCAAGAAGGATTTTTCTGTGTTTTCGGCATACCCCGAGCTTGTGTACCTTGACAGTGCGGCAACAACGCAAAAGCCTGACAGAATTCTCAGTGCGGTGGAGCACTACTACCGTGAGGAGAACGCAAACCCTCTGAGGGGGCTTTACGATCTGAGCGTCAGGGCAACTGACGCTTATGAGAACGCAAGAGAGACCGTCAGACGGTTTATCGGAGCGCAGAGCACAAAGGAGATAGTGTTTACCAGAAATGCTACCGAAAGCCTGAACCTTATCGCCTATAGCTGGGGCAGAGCTAACATCTGCGCCTATGACGAGATACTGATAGGTATTTCCGAGCACCACAGCGACCTGCTTCCGTGGCAGATCCTTGCTAAGGAGAAGGGCGCAAGGCTTAGATTTCTTGAATGTGATAAGGACGGAAGCTACTCTGTTTCAGCGCTGAAAAAAGCCCTCACTCCGAGGACTAAGATATTTGCAATAGCACAGGTCTCGAATGTTTTCGGGCAGGTAAATCCGATAAAGGAGTTTGCTGAGGTCTGTCATGCGAACGGCACACTGATAGTTTGTGACGGTGCTCAGAGTGTGCCTCATCTGCCTGTGAATGTACAGGAGCTTGATGTGGACTTTCTGGCATTTTCGGGGCATAAAATGCTTGCACCTATGGGAATAGGTGTGCTTTACGCAAGGAGAGAGCTTTTAGAGGAGATGCCGCCGTTTCTCTCGGGCGGCGAGATGATAGAGTACGTTACCCGTGAGAGCGCCACCTATGCGGAGCTCCCTCACAGGTTTGAGGCAGGCACAGTCAATGTGGGCGGTGCTGTCGGGCTTGCCGAGGCAATAAAGTATATTGAGGAGATCGGCTTTGATACCATTCAGAAGCGAGAGGACGAGCTGACGGCGCTTGCATTTGAGCGTATGAAGGCTATCCCCGAGGTGCATATCATCGGGGCTGACAGTGCCAAGGGTCATCACGGGATAATTACCTTCACTGTTGAGGGTGTTCACCCTCACGATATTGCGGCGATTTTCGACAGTGAGAACATCGCAATAAGGGCAGGACATCACTGTGCTCAGCCCCTGCATGAGTTCTTGGGGGCGCAGTCAACAGCGAGAATGAGCCTTGCATTTTATAATGATGAGGAAGACATCAGACGTTTTACAGACGTTCTGGCAGGAATAAGGGGGCGAATGGGCTATGGCGGATAATTTCTACGGTGAGGTGCTGACCGATCATAATCTGCACCCTCTTCACAAGCACGGGCTGTCCTGTGCTACCTGTTCTCACAGGGGTGTAAATCCAAGCTGCGGCGATGATATAACTCTGGAGCTGGAGGTCAGGGACGGAGTTATAAAGGGCGGCTCGTTCACAGGAAGCGGCTGTGCAGTGTCGCAGGCCTCGGCGGATATAATGCTGGAGCTTATCATCGGGAAGACGGTCGATGAAGCAAAGCATTATCAGGAGCTTTTCATGAAAATGATAAGCGGAGAAATAAACGATGATGAGCTTGAAGAGCTGGAGGAAGCAGGAGCTCTTCAAAGCGTGGCAAAGATGCCTGCGAGAGTGAAGTGCGCAGTACTGGGCTGGAGAACACTGGACACTCTGCTGAGCGAAAGTAAAGGAGAGTGAAAAGATGAAAATATCAACAAGGGTCGATCTTGGAATAATAGCATTGGCAGATATTGCGATAAATTCAAATAAAGGGGTCGCAGTATCCGCCTCGGAAATAGCACAGAGACAAAGCATTTCGCAGAAATATCTGGAGCAGGTCATAGTGGGACTGAGACAGGGCGGATTTGTCAAGGGTCTTAAAGGCTCACGGGGCGGTTATATGCTGTCAAGACCTGCGGATAAGATATATCTGTCCGAGGTGCTTAATGCGCTTGATAATAACATTCTGGCGGACACCTATGATGCCGAGCAGGAAAATGAGATCAGAGAATCGGTGAATAGCTGTCTGTGGGAGAAGCTGAACGGATACCTGCGGAAGTTTACCGAGAGCATGACCCTTGCAGACCTTATAAAACAGTGCCGCAGTGACAGCGAAGCCAATATGTACTATATCTGAAACGTCTGTTATATTTTTGCCCCTCAGGAGCAGCCTTGACAGAAAAGAGATGCGGCTTTGATCGCTCTCTTTTTCAAAGAAGCTCCTGAGGGGCGAATTTGTGTGATTGTTCGTATGTCGGGTCTTGAAAAATCATGCATATTGTGCTATACTAGTGTTTGATACAAAAACAGAACGGAGCACCTCAATGAATATTACAGAACATTTTGATATAGCCGTCATAGGCGCAGGTCACGCAGGCTGCGAGGCTGCCCTTGCGGCAGCACGTCTCGGTATGAAGACTGCGCTTTTCACTATTTCGCTTGACGCTGTTGCTAATATGCCCTGCAACCCCTCGATAGGCGGAACAGCAAAAGGTCATCTCGTGCGTGAGATAGATGCCCTCGGCGGAGAAATGGGCAAGGCTGCCGACAAGACCCTTATCCAGAGCCGTATGCTCAATATGGGCAGAGGACCTGCTGTCCACAGCCTGAGAGCCCAGATCGACCGTGTGAAATATCACTGCCTTATGAAGCAGACTATCGAAGCGACCGAAAACCTCTTTCTGAAGCAGGCTGAGATAACGGAAATACTCTTTGACGATAATAAGAAGGTAAAGGGCGTTAAAACCAAGCTTTCTACAGTATATTCCTGCGATGCGGTCATAATTGCGAGTGGAACTTACCTCGGAGGAACTGTCCACGTTGGCGAGACCTCGTACCCCAGCGGCCCTGATTCATCACTGCCTGCCGAGGCTCTGACCGACTGCCTTAAAAATGCAGGTATGACGATAAGACGCTTCAAGACAGGCACTCCTGCAAGAGTTCACAAGCGCTCGATAGATTTCGACAGACTTGAAATTCAGCACGGCGATGAGAAGATAACTCCGTTTTCATTTTCTGACGATGTTGCGCTTGAAAACAAGATCGACTGCTATGTTGCCTACACCAATGAAGAAACCCACAAGGTAATAAAGGACAATATTCACCTGTCCCCTATCTATTCGGGACGCATACAGGCAATAGGTCCCAGATACTGCCCCTCGATAGAGGATAAGATAATGCGCTTTTCCGACAAGCCCAGACATCAGCTTTTCATTGAGCCTATGGGGCTTGATACCGATGAATACTATCTGCAGGGTATGTCATCGTCGCTGCCTGAGTTTGTTCAGCTTGAATTTCTGCACACGATCAAGGGTCTTGAGCACGTTGAGATAATGCGTAATGCCTATGCGATAGAGTATGACTGCTGTGACCCGACAGAGCTTCTTGCTACCCTTGAATTCAAGGCTTTTTCGGGGCTTTACGGAGCAGGGCAGTTCAATGGCACTTCGGGCTATGAAGAGGCCGCCGCACAGGGGCTTATTGCAGGCATAAACGCCGCATTGAAGCTTAAAGGCGAAGAGCCCCTTATCCTTGACCGTGCATCATCATATATCGGAACGCTGATTGATGACCTCGTGACAAAGGGCTGTCAGGACCCCTACAGAATGCTGACCTCACGAAGCGAGTACAGGCTTCTCCTCAGACAGGACAACGCTGACATAAGGCTTATGCCCGAGGGTCACAGAGTGGGGCTTATATCCGATGAGAGGTATGAGCGTCTGCAGGAAAAGATAAGGCTCATAGATGCTGAGATAAAGCGTGTTTCAAAGGTGAATATCGCCCCGTCGGCAGAGCTCAACGCCTACCTTGAATCCGTCGGCACCGACCCGATCGACAACGGCTATAAGCTCTCACAGCTTATTCGCAGACCTGCTGTCAGCTATGACGGCATCGCACCCTTTGACAAGGACAGACAGCCCTTGCCCGATGATGTGCGTGAGCAGGTGGAGCTGCAGATCAAGTATGAGGGCTACATAAAGATTCAGCTTGAGCAGGTCGAGGCTATGAGAAAGCTTGAAAAGAAAAAGCTTCCTGCCGATATTGACTACACAAAAATTAAGGGCTTGCGGCTTGAAGCCGCTGAAAAGCTCAATAAGATAAAACCGCTTTCTGTCGGACAGGCAGGACGTATAAGCGGTGTAAACCCTGCCGATGTGAGCGTTCTGCTTGTATGGGCGGCAGGCGGTATGAAAGGGGAGTCCGATAAGTGACAGCCGACAGAGAATACTATGACAGGCTTTTTGAGGGGCTTTCTCTTGACGATAAAAAGTATGAGCGTCTGAGAGCCTATGAAAAGCTTCTCACAGACTGGAATGAGAAAATCAACCTCACCGCCATAACCGAGCCCGATGAGGTCGCATTAAAGCACTTTTATGACAGCGTATATCCTTTTACGCTTGTTGATGTTCCAAATGGGGCTAAGCTTATAGATGTCGGAACAGGAGCAGGCTTTCCGTCATGTCCTCTTAAAATATTCAGAGATGATATAAAGCTTACCCTTCTCGACAGCCTGAACAAAAGGATAACTTTCCTGGGTGCGTTGTCCGAGAGTCTTTCTCTCGGTGCAAACTGTATTCACGGCAGAGCCGAAGAGCTTGGACAAAATCCGCAGTACCGAGAGCAGTTCGACATTGCCTGTGCAAGGGCGGTGGCAAATCTCAGAGAGCTGTGCGAGTATTGCCTGCCCTTTGTTAAGGTTGGCGGAGTGTTTACAGCACTTAAAGGTTCGGCAGGAAGAGATGAGCTGAAAGATGCTCAGAATGCGATTAAGATTCTCGGGGCAGAGGTCGCACAGGTCAGCGATTATACACTCCCGAACGGCGATGCCCGTACACTTGTGGTTCTGGCAAAGGTGAAAAATTGCCCACCTAAATACCCCCGTAATAAAGGCCGTATGAAAAAGAAACTGCTGTAAATAATACATCACTGCCTGCGGGACTTATCGGGGGAGACCCTTTTGAAAAAGGGTCCTCCCCCGGACCCCCTCACTAAAACTTCTAATATAATTTTGCCCCTCAGGAGCTTCTTTGAAAGAACGTGAGAGTTATCTCATTACTCTTTGCTGTCAAGGCTGCTCCTGAGGGGCAAAATTAAGTTAAAAGTCTTTGGAAAGGGGTTTGGGGAAGAACCTTTCTTCAGAAAGGTTTTCCCCAACAGGTCACGCAGGTAATGCGGTATATTATTTGCGGCAAAAACGGAGCGTTTCCGTTAATGGAAACGCTCCGTTTAATTTATTCTTCTTCATCTGAGCCAAGAGCCTCATTCATAAGTGCCTTATAGGTGGCTGCACTTACTACATCAACACCCTCCTGATGGTAGGTGCTTACCAATGCAGCTACGAGGTCTCTTATGTCCTTGCGGTTTGCGTAGGCAGCCTCCATAAGGTTGTCAAGCTGTGCGAGAAACTCGTCTGTATCAAATGGTATCGGACAGCCGATGTGTATCTTCTCGTTTTCGGTCTTTTTAAGACCCTCCTCCGCCATGAGCTTCTCCTCATAAAGCTTCTCTCCGGGGCGCAGTCCTGTGTACTCGACCTTAATGTCGATATCGGGCTTAAATCCCGAAAGTCTTATCAGGTTTCTTGCAAGAGTGTCGATCTTTACGGGCGAGCCCATATCCAGAACGAAAATTTCTCCGCCCTTAGCGTATGTTCCGGCCAGAAGTACAAGGCTTACTGCCTCGGGGATTGTCATAAAGTAGCGGATAATGTCGGGGTGGGTGACTGTTACAGGTCCGCCCTTTTCAATCTGCTTTTTGAATATCGGGATAACGCTTCCGTTTGAGCCGAGCACATTTCCGAAACGCAGTGCTACAAACTCTGTATTAATGCTCTTGAAGAGCTCCTTGTTCTTGACTACATCAAGCTTTTTGCGCTCATTTCTTATCTCGTGGGTAAACAGCTGAGGTATCTCGTCTGCCTTGCCTGCTTTGATTTTGGCATCAAAGCTCTGGATTATCATTTCGCAGAGTCTCTTGCTTGCGCCCATGATATTAGTCGGATTTACAGCCTTATCGGTAGAGATAAGAACAAAACGCTTACAGCCGTGAATCATTGCTGCATAGGCTGTTTTGTATGTACCTATAGCATTGTTCTTGATAGCCTCACATGGGCTGTCCTCCATAAGGGGAACGTGCTTATGAGCAGCTGCGTGATAAACAACGTCAGGTCTGTAATAGTCAAACACCTGAAACATCTTTCTTGAATCTCTTACCGAGCCGATAAGTGTAACAAGGTCGAGCTCGGGGTGCTTTTCTTTGAGTTCAAGCTGTATGCTGTAGGCATTGTTCTCGTATATATCGAAGATGATAAGCCTTTTCGGGTGGTGCTTAGCTACCTGTCTGCAAAGCTCCGAGCCGATAGAGCCGCCGCCGCCTGTTACAAGAACGGTCTTTCCGTGAATGAAGGAGTACACCTCATTCATATCTACCTTGATAGGCTCTCTGCCAAGAAGATCCTCGATAGATACGTCTTTAAGGCTTGAAACTGTGACCTCGCCGCCCACAAGCTGATACATACCGGGCAGGTTTTTAAGCTCACAGCCTGTTTCCTTGCAGATGTTGAGTATATCTCTTTTGACCTCCGCAGATGCAGAAGGCAGTGCGATATATATTTTCTTTATATCAAACTTCTCAACATTCTCAAGTATTGACTCTCTTCCGCCCACGATAGGAGTGCCGTCAATATAGCGGTTCCACTTGTTGGAGTTGTCATCAATAATGCATTTTACCTTGTCATTAAGCTCCTGAGAACGATTAATGTCACGCAGTATCATACGGCCTGCCGCACCTGCACCTATGAGCATAACGTTCTGAGAAACCTCTCCCGTTGTCTGCTTTTTGCGAAGAAGCAGAATAAAGCGGTAAATAAATCTTACGCTTATTACCAGACAGAACTGTACTATTCCGCCCACAATATAGTAGGAGACAGGCATATTTCCGAAAATCAGGCTTATGCCTATTACATGGAGCATCGCTGTCACATAGCAGGCGGCAAAGGTTCTGAGAAGCTCACTGTAGCTTGCAAAGCGCCAGATACTTCGGTACAGCCTGAAATATGCAAACACAGCCACCGACACAACAATGTAGATAGGAGTAAACTTTGCCCAGTTCAGGAAAAGCTCTCTCGGTATCCGTGAATACCGGCAGTCAAACCTGAGCCACAGCGCAAAAAAATACGATGCGGAAATTGCTATGGCATCGTAAAGCATCAGAAGCCAGGCAACAACCACCCAATGCTCTGGCCGTGCGGATCTATTCTTTTTTGTTTTAACAGCTTCTTCCTTCATAATTTACGGACACTTTTGGTATCCGACCCCCCTTTTTATTTACCTTGGTGCGTTGTAATGTTGTAACAATGCTGTAACGATATTATCATTTTTAATTATACCAAAAAAATCGGATAATGTCAATATGCAGGAGTGCTTGTTTGAGCTTGTAAAATGCAGGAAAAACAGGCGAAATTTCAATTGTTTTTGTAGAAAAAAGCAGGAGCTCTCACTCCTGCTTTCATATACTTTTATTGCTGAATATTCTTTGAAGAGCAAACCCTGTTTCTGCCTGAGTTTTTAGCGTCATAAAGAGCATGGTCAACTCTGGAGCACAGGCTGTCTGCGGTTTCATTTTCAAGGGCTTCGGCTGTGCCTAAGCTGATAGTCTGATGAGGGCAGTCCCCAAAGTCAAGCTCTGAGAAGCGCTTTCTGATCTTCTCGGCAATTTCATCGGCATAGTTCGGAGCGCAGTTTGAAAGGAGCACCATAAACTCCTCTCCTCCCCAGCGCCCTGCTACAGCATTGCAGCGCACACGTTCAAGCTCATCTTTGAGCATAGCTGTAAGACCCTTCAGCACATTGTCACCGACCTTATGCCCATAGGTATCATTTACCTTCTTGAAGAAGTCCACATCGAGCATTATAAGGGAAACGCTGCAATCCTCTTCTTTAAGAGCAAGCTTGATTCTCTTTTGTATCTCACGGCGGTTATATACCTGAGTAAGCTCATCGGTTACTGCCATTATTTCAAGCCTTGAGTTTGCCTCCTCAAGCTCCTTTGTGGATATTTCAATAAAGTTAGCAAGTCTGTTGATAAGGGAGAACTTTCCTGCTGATTCGTCTGACAGGAAGGAGAAGCTCTCAAGATCCTTTTCAGTTGCATGACCCTCTCTCATAGCCGCAACTACGAGAGTAACATTATGCTGATTTACAAAGCGGCCTGTTCTCATAAACTCGCCCGAGGTAAAAAAGCCTGAGGTCGGAGCTACGGAATTAAAGGGCGAGGTCTCATTTGAGATTTCGGAGTCGCCCCAGTAGGTTCTTCTTGCGGCACAGGAGTAAATTCTTATACCCTCGGGGCAAAACTTTGCAAGCTTATTTCGTGTAGCCCTTATCTCTTTGAGGATAGTTTCGGGGTCGCCGTAGGCAAGCCTTGCCTTTACGTGTTCATTTATATCGGCGGTCATTTCCAGTGAGCCGTCGGGGAGCGCATTTGTAGGCGCTCTGAGAATATTTATCCCGTTATAGTAGTAGAAGAGAGGAAATTCCAGTGTATTTCTGAAAAAGTACTCATCATTTCCGATCCTCAGATATTTCTGATAGGTGTCGTATGCGGGCTTTCCGTCGATCTCATTGAGTATCGGGCCTTTGGCTCTGGTCACAAAAAGCTCACGTCCGAGGGGCTTCCAGCCTGTGACATAGGTGGTTGTAATGGAGAGGTCATCACCGCCCAGCAGGACAAAAACCACAGAATGACCTGCAATATCGCCTGCGCTTGAGAAAACATAGGTTTCGGTGCTGTTAATATCGCTGTTGAAAGCACCGCCTCCGAAAATCTGAACGCCCTTACGCATCTTTGAAAGCTCATCGCAGAAGCCTGTCATAGACATTCCCCTGATAGTTACGAGCATCTCTACTCCCTTTACCCAGGGGCGCTCATCGACCTTTCTGACAAGATCAGCCGTTACATCCTTGAAGGTGTCGTCCGTCAGCTCATACTGGAGCACCTCGGCCTTGGTGCTGGGGTACTCAAATACAGTTCCCACAACAACTATATCAGAGCCCGACTTTATGCCGTTTACGATATTTCCGTTAGTAGATGCGCCTATATAATACGCATTGGGAATAACTGATTTTATCAGAGAGCAGACTTCCTTTATCCTGCTGTGATCCATTGTCTCGGCAAAGATCTGAAAGCCCACTCCCGAGGTCATAGTGTTCTTGACCCAGAGAGATATTTTTTCAAGCTCCTTAGTGAGCTGCTCTGCATTTATAAACTCAAACTGGAACTGCTTCAAACTGACCGACCTCCGAAATAGTTTTCCGACATTATTTTAGTCATTATACCATATAAGCGTAAGCGTTATGGTATAATTGCCCGATATGCAGGGAGCAGAACTTTGTTCTGCGTATCTGCAAGGGCATTTAGATAAATTATAATGAATGTTTTGCATTCATTATACCATATCGGAGAGCTTACGTCAAGATAGAATTTTAATCTTTATCCAGATCCTCGCTTCTGAATCTTGTAAACACGGCTTTGCCCTTTCCGTTTACTGCATAGAGACCTGCCAGCACTCCCGTAAAGTTGCCTGCGACCTCTGTTGAGAGGTACTTCGACTGTGCAGCACCGAGGTGGAAGCACCTGCCGTTACATTCAGCCTCAAATAGGTAGACGTGTTCATCAGCAGTAACATTCAGGGTGAGCCTTCCGCTGTCGAGCTCGATCACATTGTCAGCCTGACAAAGATCTCCCACACGAAGCCTTCTGAAAAGCTCAAAGCCTTTTTCGGTCTGCCTTACAGCAAGGTCATAGTGCTGATCCTCAGTCATATAGAGGGTGATACCGCCCTCGCAGTCGGTAACATCTATATCCACGCTTATAAACTGCTTCAAAGCACTCTGGCGGATACCTATAAAGGTCGGGGAGAGCTTTCTTTCCTCCAAGCCGTACTCATTCGGTTTAAGGGTGAAGCTCTCGTCTGTGAGCTCATAGCTTTCGGGATCGGGATTTCTCAGGTGTACCCACTGCAGTCTGTCGGCAAAGGTGATGTCAGCAGGCTTTTTCTGAACGGTATCGAGCTTATCTGTTTCAAACTTTTCAAGGCACTCACCGTTCACACCCACTCTGAACCAGCCGTCCTCATCAAACTCCATAGGGCACAGGCAGACCTCTCTGCCTGTAACGTGGTGCATAGTCCACATACCGATCTGCCTGAAAGCGAGGTTTACAAGCCACCAATTTCCGTTGTTGTCTTCAACTATATCGCAGTGGCCTGCTCCCTGAAGCTGATAGCCGCCCTTGTTGCGGTTTGTAAGTATCGGGTTGTGAGGACAGCTTTCAAACGGGCCGTAGGGGCTGTCGCCCTTGGCAAGCACGCACATGTGGCCGTACTCGGTGCCGCCCTCGGAGGCTAAAAGGTAGTAAGTGCCGTTTATCTTGTAGAGATGAGGGCTTTCAAGGAAGCGTCCGCCGTTTCCGTTCCAGATGCTTCTGCCTGCGGTGAGCTTTTTGCCTGTTTCCAAATCTATCTCGCACTGGACTATACCTCCTATGCCCTCATCATCGGAGCCGTTCGACATAAAGTAGGTTTTACCGTCCTCAAAATAGAGTGAGGGGTCTATACCGCCTTGTTCAACATAGAGGGGTTCAGACCATTCGCCGTAAATATTATCGGTCGAAACGTAGAAATTTCCGCCTGTGGTGGTATTTGTTGTCACCATATAGAAGTGCCCCTCATGGTATCTGAGGGTAGGTGCATAGATACCCGTGCAGGAGTTTGTGCTCTCAAGCGGGAGCTGGCTTTTTCTTGTGAGGGCGTGGCCTATGAGCTTCCAGTTTACAAGATCATCGCTCTCGAAGATCGGCACTCCCGGGAAGAACTGGAACGAGCTTGCGGCAAGGTAATATTTCCCCTCAGCCTTACAGATACTCGGGTCGGGAAAGCAGCCTTTTATAATGGGGTTTGAGTACTTCATAATAAATCCTCCTCAATTTACTCTAGGTAATAGGGAAAAGGTAATAGGGAACAGGTAAGGTATCGCCTACGGCGATGATTTAAAATGGGGCTTTGCCCCATACCCCTAGGTGATAGGTTATAGAAGAACTATGATCAGACTATCATAAGAACAGCAATTGAAAAAGTCTGCACTGCCTACGTGCCCGAATGGGCATCGTCAGCGAAGCTGACACCATACCTATTCCCTGTTCCCTATAACCTATTACCTAATTATCTATTCCCTGTTTCCTATTACTAAAAAAGCTTGTTGCCTATAAAATCGGCAGAGGCAAGTCGCCTCACCTCTGCTGAATCAACTTATGATTTTTCACTGACGAATTTGTGGTATGCATCGTTGAAGGTTTTGAGCTCTGAGTTCAGCGTAGGAGTGTAAGCTTCTTTTAGCTGGCTCCATGTGAACTGAGTATCGTTCTCATCGCTCTTCATTACCGAGGTGTAAAGGTAGGGGATAACAGCTTCGAGTGTTGCGTTGGTAGCTGAATCGTTGTCCGAAAGAACTGTCGAGATTCCGTAGCCGGGGTCGAAGAAGCGGACAAACTTGTTCGAGATAACCTCCTCGGTCATCATCTGATACATCTGCTCGGTGTAGTATGGCTGATTTACGAAGAACTTTTCCTTGCCTGCCTCACGGTATTCCTCCTGAGTGTTTGCAATTCTTGCACACTCAAGCCAGCAGCGCATAGCATCATTCTTCTTTGAGCCGTTTACCCACATATATGCATTTACTGCAAGGGTAGTGTAGAGGGTATCGGTGTTCGGGTCTTTCGGCATAGGAACTATAGCCCAGTTGTCGGTCTCCTTGGGAGTTACCGCCCACGTACCCATAGCGTAGAACAGAACGTTATTCTTGAAGGCCTCCGAGCACGAGCCTATCCAGTTAGCGTTATACAGACCCTCCTTCTGCAGATCATAAAGGAGTGATGCCGCACGGTCAAGGTCGGGGTCTTCAATGTTGTTTATGTACTCGTCCTTTTCGGCATCGTAGGTGATGATGGACTTTCCTGTGGAGTGGAAGATAAACGGTGCAAACCAGCCGTTTACTCCCCAGCGTTCCTCATCGGCAGGAGCATTCTCAACGTATTCGGTCATAAGCTCATGCCATGCGTCCCAATCCCACTTGCCGTCAAGGTAGAGCTCATAAGGGTCATCAAGGCTGTTTTCCTCAAACACATCAACATTATAGGTCATAACCGACAGTGCTCCGAAGTCAACAGGCGCTACATAGTGCTCTCCATTCATGGTGTACTGATCGGCAGTTTCCTTAACGTCAGACCAGATAGGCGAATCAAAGTCAACTATCGGGTCAACAGGCTGGAACATTCCCTTAATGCAGTTTGCGGGGAAGGTCATAGCGGTTTCGTACCAGAACATATCCGGTGGGTCATCGGCGAGAAGCCTTGCGGCGAGGTCGTCATATTTCTTCATCGAGCCTGTTCTTGTGTAGGAGATCTTTCCGCCCTTCTGCTCAAATAGGGCAAGGTCGGTTCTCTTTTCGGGAGATGACCTTGAAGGATTGATGTCGAAATAGGAGAACCACTCCAGTTCCTTTTCGGCACCATCGGGGATAGCGGCAATATCGTCTGAGCTTGCAACCTCAACGGTTTCCTTGAAAGAGCTTGCATCGCCCTTTGACGAGCCGTCGGATGAGCTTCCGCAGCCTGCAGCCGAAGCTGTCAGCAGCAGCGCCAGAGCTGCAATAATGCTTTTTTCAGCTTTCATAAAAATCTTCCTTTCGCAGTTTTTTCTCTTGTAATTCTGTCATTTTTGTGCTATAATAATAAGCCTAAGGTATTACTTTACAGAGCTATACCTCTTATTTTTCACTATAATTTTAACACGAAAAGCAAATTATTTATATAACATTACTGACACAAATCCGCACAAAAAAGACATCTGACCCCGAAAGGAGCATAGCTATGGACTTGATGGAGCCGATGAAAATGTACTACTTTTCTCAGGACGAGGACTTTCCGTTTTTTATCCAGCTGGGAGATCAGCAGGGAGACTTCAATATGCACAGGCACGAGGACTTCACCGAAATGGTCATAGTTACAAACGGAAGTGCCATGCACATAGTCGAAGACGAAAGCTATCCGATAAGCACAGGCGACGTTTTTGTAATCAGCGGAGACACCTCACACGGCTTTATGGATGCTAAGGACTTCAAGCCATTTAATATAATGTTTCGCACAGATTTTTTTCTTAACGCTGCTCAGGACCTTATGCAGACCGCAGGCTATCAGGCGCTTTTTGTGGTTGAGCCTAACCTCTCAAAATCGGGCGGCTTTAAGGCAAGGCTGAAGCTCCGCCCCGAGAACTACAAGAAGCTTTTTAATATCTGCAAGGATATGCTCTCCGAGCAGGAGAACAAAAAGGGCGGCTGGCAGACAAAATTCAAGGCGGATTTTCTTTCTTTGTGTACTCACCTCTCACGCTACTATGAGGACAGCAGCTCTCATTCCGAGAACGAGCTCTACTCTATAGCGGAGTCTCTTGCCTTTATTGAACAGCAGTACCTGACAGATATTTCCGTAAATGACATAGCAAAGCTTTCAAATTACTCACAAAGGCAGTTTCTGCGCATTTTCAAGCGAAGCTGCGGCTGCACTCCGACAGAGTACATAAGAAAGCTTCGGATAAGGACAGCCTGCAGGCTTCTGCGCTCCACTCCCGACAGTATTACCGAGATAGCACTTCGCTGCGGCTATGGAGACAGCAACTACTTTACCAGAGCCTTCAAAATTGAAACAGGCCTCACTCCAAGGTCTTACAGGGCGCTCAGGGATACACAGTAAGAGCACTGTTCGGGCTTATGATATGCAGTATGAATAATCAGAAAGGGAAAAATCGGCAGATTGCACAAAGTTTTTCAGAAGCAAAACGTTCAGAAAACGATTTCGGCAATGGTTTTCCGAAAACATAATTGTGCAAGATTACCAAAAGCGGAGCGCTTTTTGAGCGCTTTTCGGAGAAATGCAGATAAAAAAATGACTAAAAGGTCTGGAAAATTTTTTGAAATTGTGCTATTATATTATAGTATTGGTATACAGGGACTGTTGTCCCTTGAATATTTCTGATAATAATAGATTTTGAAAGGATGATTATCATGACAGTAAACAAGACTAAAGAGGGAAATAAGCTTACAGTTGCTATAGAGGGCAGAGTTGATACTACAACAGCTCCTGTTCTTGAGAATGAGCTTAAAGGTGCTATTGATGGAGTTGAGGCTCTCGTGCTGAATTTCAGCGGCGTGGAGTATATCTCATCAGCAGGACTCAGAGTGCTTCTCTCGGTTCAGAAGATCATGAACAGACAGGGTGAGATGAAGGTTACAAATGTCAGCGAGGACATTATGGAGATTTTTGAGGTAACAGGCTTCTCCGATATTCTTACTATTGAATAAAGAATCAGCAAAATATGAAAAGTATACTCTATATAAACTGTGCTGTAAGGCCTGATTCAAGAACAGCGGAGCTATCCCGCTGTGTTTTGTCATACCTTGACGGCGAAGTGTCCGAGATCAGACCTCATGAAATGGGGCTGCCGATACCTGATGATGCCTTCCTTAAAAAAAGGGACAGGCTTTCAGGGTGCGGCTTCAATGATCCTATAGCCGAGCCTGCAAAGCAGTTTGCCGAGGCAGACGAAATAGTGATATGTGCTCCGTACTGGGATCTGTCTTTTCCTGCGGCTTTGAAGCAGTATTTTGAGCAGATCAATATTATAGGGCTTACTTTTGCTTACAGCGAAAGCGGAAGACCTTATGGGCTCTGCAAGGCGAAAAGGCTGTTTTATGTGAGCACCTCGGGCGGTAAAATGGTGTCTGAGGAGTTCGGCTTCGGGTATGTGAAGGCTCTCTGCGAAACCTTCTACGGCATTAAGAACGTGGTTGGCTTCCGTGCGGAGATGCTTGACGTTATAGGCCATGATGCGGGCGCTGAGCTCGAAAAGGCAAAAACTGCAGTGCGGGAGTATTTTTCAGCAGAGGACTGATCCAACAATATAGGAGTGAAATTAATGAAAGAGCTTACTATCGAAGCAAAAGTCGATAACCTTAACGAGGTAACGCTGTTTGTCGATGAGATACTTGAAGCATCAGACTGCTCAATGAAGGCGCAGATGCAGATAGATATTGCCGTTGAAGAGCTGTTTGTAAATGTGGCTCACTATGCTTATGGAGACGGCGTCGGCATGGTTACTATAAGAGTTTCTGTGGAGGACTCAAAGGCGGTTATAACGTTTATCGACGGCGGAGTTCCCTATGATCCCCTTGCAAAGCCCGACCCCGATGTTACGCTCTCTGCTCAGGAAAGAGCTATAGGGGGGCTCGGAATATTCATGGTTAAGAAAAGCATGGATAGTATGGAATACGAATACACGAACGCTAAAAACGTTCTGACTATAACTAAGACGATCTCATGAGGTGACATAATTTGGTTCAGAAGTTTGGAATTAAGTTCGGGGGATTACAGCAGAAGATACTTAACCTTGTGCTTATTTTCATTTTGGCTATCATTGGCTTGTTTGCGGCTGTATCGGTATATCAGAGCAGGCATTTGACAAAGGTTGTAAATAAGGCAAGTGAAAAACAACAGGAGTCAATAAAAACAGTCTCTCAGGAGACTATGAATTATATCGTAAACGGGTCGCTTGCAAAGAATGCGGCTATGCAGGCTTATATGGCGGACAATACCTTTTCTGAGGTAAAAGCAAGTGTGGCTACACTTCAGACAATGACTCAGAGGGTATTTGAGCACGCTGAATTGTTCCCTGACAGGGCAGTGCCCGAGCCCGACCCTGCAAACGACGGCACTCCTGCAGTGCAGTTTGCCGCAAAAGCAGGCTTTGACCCCTCGCAGAGCAGATCACTGGGGCTTGTGGGAAATCTCAGCGATGTTCTGCTTGCGATGTATTCAAATTCGGAGAAGGTGAGCTCCTGCTTTATAGGTACACCTGATGGTGTTGCAGTATTTGCAAATGACAGGTCAGCTTCCTATGTTGATGAGAACGGCAAGCCCGTTACCTTCGATCCTACCGAAAGACCCTGGTATAAGGGCGCTGTCGAAAAAGGAGAGTTATATTTCACAGGCATTGAGCTTGATGCTTATACCGATATAAAGGGGCTTGTATGTGCAGCTCCCGTATACGTTGACGGAGAGCTCGTAGCCGTGGTAGGAGCAGATGTGTTCCTGACCGATATAGACAACTATGTAAGCAAATCAGGCTCTGAGGGCGATTTCGTTTTTGTTGTCAATAACAACGGAAATATAATTTTCTCTCCTGTGACAGAGGGTTCACTGGCACCGCAGCTTTCTGCAGATGCAATGGATCTCAGAGAGTCGCAGAATACTGAGTTTGCTGACTTTATCAGCAGCTCTCTTGAAAGAAACACTGCAACCAGACTTATAAACGTAGACGGAAAAGATTATTATATGGCAGGTGCTCCGATGGGGACTGTCGGCTGGACTGTGGTAACAGCGGTCGAAAAGAGTCTTACTGAGGTAACGACCCGGACAATGCTTGATCAGTATGACCAGATCAATAAAGATGCGAATGCGGATTTTGAGAAAGGCACAAAGAACTCAGAGAGGACTACTCTGATAATGACAGTTATACTTCTCGTTCTGGCAAGCACAACGGCTCTGTATGTTGCGGGACGTATCGTTAAGCCTATAGAAAAAATGACAAAGCGTATCGCTGATATTAAAGAGGGCGATACCTTCAAGATGGAAGAAGTATACCGCACAAAGGACGAGATAGAGCTCCTTGCACAGGCGTTTGAGACCATTTCCGCTAAAACAAAACAGTATATTATCGACATCACCAATATTACCAAAGAGAAAGAGCGTATAGGAACAGAGCTTGAGCTTGCAAAGAATATTCAGGCAGATATGCTTCCGAGTATCTTCCCTCCGTTCCCCGATAAGTCCGACTTTGATATTTTTGCATCAATGTCGCCTGCTAAGGAGGTCGGCGGAGATTTCTATGACTTCTTCCTCGTTGATGACGATCACCTTGCAATGGTTATGGCAGATGTTTCGGGCAAGGGTATTCCTGCGGCACTGTTTATGATGATGTCGAAGATACTTATAAACAACTTCGCAATGCAGGGCTATTCTCCGAAGGCTGTACTTGAAAAAACAAATGAAATGATCTGCAAGAACAATAAGGAAGAGATGTTCGTAACTGTATGGTTAGGAATACTCGAAATTTCAACAGGAAAGATCACTGCCGCAAACGCAGGTCACGAATATCCGATAGTAAAGCAGCCTGACGGAGAGTTCGAGCTGTTCAGAGACAAGCACGGATTTGTAGTCGGCGGAATGGACGGCATAAAGTACAGAGAGTATGAATTCCAGCTTCAGAGAGGCGGAAAGATATTCCTGTATACCGATGGTGTCCCGGAGGCTACAAACGCTGACAACGAGCTGTTCGGCACAGCCAGAATGCTTGAGGTGCTTAATAAAGATCCCGATATTCAGCCTGCACAGATGCTCGGAGAAATGCGTAAGGCAGTAGACGAGTTTGTGGGCGATGCACCGCAGTTTGATGACCTTACAATGCTGGGTCTGGAACTGGTTTAAGGATAATAGTAATAGGTAATGGGTATCATGTCAGCTTGCTGACTGTGCCCTTTCGCCTTGGTACAGGAGGAAAATCCAATGAAATCAAATGTATATGCACTGGAAAAGAACGAAAAGGATTTCAGCAACATTCCGAATGAGTCGCAGAAAACCGCTGAATATAACGGTCTTGACCGCAAGAGCACAATGAGGCTCAGACTGCTCTCGGAGGAGCTTATATGTATGCTTCCCGAGCTTCTCAATTACGGAACGGGAGAGTTCTGGATAGAAAGCCACGGCAAGAATTATGAGCTTCACCTGAAGGTTGAGGCTAGAGATCACTTCGATGTGGATATGGATAAGATACTCTCAGTCTCCAAAAGCGGAAAGAATGCCGCAGCCAAGGGCATTATCAACAAGATATGCATAGCTGTTGACTGTATGCTCAGCGACAGGGCAAAGCTTGCTGAGGCCGATCCGTATTCGTTCTATACTATGGGTATGTCAGATCACAGCGGAACTGCTTCGTGGTCGCTGCTTGATTACAGAAACAATCTGCAGAACAGCAGTGCTTCCGATAGCAAGGAAGAGGACTGGGACGAGCTTGAAAAATCTATAATCGCAAATCTTGCTGACGATGTTATTGTCGGTGTTATCGGCAGAAAGATAAATATAGTTATCAAAAAAGCTTTTAATTAAGAATGTCTCCTCGCTTCGGCGGGGAGCATCAGTTATAAAGGGTATTGAAATGGAGAAAAATCAGCTTTTCAGAAAAGCCAGTTTAGACAGCATCTCCTCACCTGAGCAGCAGACCGACTATATGCGGGTAACTAATCCTTCGCTGCTGCTCGTGCTCGGGGCGGTGCTTGTTCTTCTGCTTGGAGCAGTAACGTGGTTCTATTCAGCCAGAACAGAAACTACAGTCAAGGGTGCTGCACTGGTGAACAGAGGCACTGTGTCTGTGTACATCAGCGGAGATGACGCATCCGATGTAAAAGAAGGTATGATCGTAAGAGTCAGAGGCTATGAGGCCTATATAAATGAGGTAATTACTCATGATGACGGTACGGTGACAGCAAAGGCTGAGGCCGATGTCCATGACGGACTTGTTGAAGCAGAGGTCGTAACAGGAGAGCTTGACCCTATCAGCTTCCTGTTTGGCGACTGACGGAGGAATCAGATGAGCAAGGAAAAACGCATCAGACAGCCTGTTACAAAGGGTGTTGCAAAAGTGCCTGTAATAATGCAGCTTGAGGCCCTCGAGTGCGGAGCGGCCTGCCTTGCTATGATTCTGGCTTATTATGATAAGTGGGCAGCTCTCGAGCAGGTCAGGGCTGACTGCGGAGTGTCAAGAGATGGCTCTAATGCGAAGAATATCGTAAAGGCTGCAAAAAACTACGGCCTTATGCCCCGTGCCTTCAAATATGAGGTCGAAACCCTCAGAGAGAAGGGGTCTTTTCCCTGTATTATTCACTGGAACTTCAATCACTTTGTGGTGCTTAACGGCTTCAAGGGCGGAAGGGCTATCATAAATGACCCTGCAAGAGGCACTGTAAAAGTATCTATGGAGGAGTTCAGCAAAGCATTTACAGGTATCTGCCTGATGTTTGCCCCAAGTGAGGATTTCAAGCCCGAGGGCAAAAAGAAAAGCACACTTGCCTTTGCAAGAAAGCGCCTTAAAGGAGCAGGTGCGGCAGTGCTTTTTGTATCTCTTACTACAATAATTGCATATCTGTTCAATGTAATAAATCCTGTTATGTCGCAGGTGTTTGTGGATAAGCTCCTGACACAGAAGCAGACCGATATGCTGTATCCGTTTATAGGTATCATGTCGGGGCTTGCTTTGCTTCAGATAATTGTTGAGTGGGCAAAGGCGATATATTCTCTGAAAATAAACGGAAAGCTCGCTGTAATAGGCAGCTCAAGCTATATGTGGAAGGTGCTTAGTATGCCGATGGAGTTCTTTTCTCAGCGGCTTGCGGGCGACATTCAGCAAAGGCAGAGCGCTAATGCTACTATCGCAAGCACCCTTGTGAACACCTTAGCACCCCTTGTGCTGGATACTATAATGATGGTATTCTATCTGATAGTTATGATAAGGCACAGTCTGCTTCTGACAGCGGTTGGTATCGTGACTATCGTTATCAATCTTCTGATGTCAAACATCATATCGAAAAAGAGAGTTAATATTACCCGTGTGCAGATGAGAGATCAGGGCAAGCTTGCGGCAACTACAGTCGCAGGAATTGAAATGATCGAGACTATAAAATCAAGCGGCGCTGAAAACGGATTTTTCCGCAAATGGGCAGGATATCAGGCATCGGTAAATGCCCAGACGGTAAAGTTTGCAAGGCTGAATGAGTACCTTGGAATGATACCTGAGTTTCTTGCTCAGGTGGCAAACTACGTTGTTATGATACTGGGTGTGTGGCTCGCAATGGAAGGTAATATCACCCTCGGAGCTATAATTGCGTTTCAGGGCTTCCTGACAGCATTTATGGCACCTGCAACAACGCTTATCACCGCAGGTCAGACACTTCAGGAAATGAGAACCCAGATGGAGCGTGTGGAAGACGTGCTTGAGTATCCTGCTGACCCTTATGTAAAGGATATTCCGCTTGATGAGAATACCGACTACGGAAAGCTAAAAGGAAATGTTGAGATAAAAAATCTGACCTTTGGTTATTCAAGGCTGGCAGAGCCTGTAATAAAGGATTTCAGCATGGAGCTGAAGCCGGGGTCAAGTGTGGCATTTGTGGGAATGTCGGGCTGCGGAAAGTCAACGCTTTCAAAGCTTATCTCAGGGCTTTATCTGCCATGGGAGGGAGATATCCTCTTTGACGGAAAGAAAATAAGCGAAATTGACAGAAGCGTTTTCACAGGCTCGGTTGCTGTTGTGGATCAGGATATTATCCTTTTTGAGGACACGATAGAAAACAACATCAAAATGTGGGATAACACTATCGAGGACTTTGAAATGATCCTCGCTGCCCGTGATGCACAGATACACAGTGATATAGTCTCCCGAGTGGGCGGCTATCAGTATAAGCTTACCGAGGGCGGAACTAACCTGTCGGGCGGTCAGCGTCAGAGACTTGAAATTGCGAGAGTTCTCGCACAAGACCCCTCTATCATCATTCTTGACGAGGCAACAAGCGCCCTTGATGCCAAGACCGAATATGAAGTGGTAAAGGCTATCAGGGCGAGGGGCATTACCTGCATAGTAATAGCGCATAGGCTTTCAACAGTGAGAAGCTGTGATGAGATAATCGTGCTTGATAAGGGCGAGGTTGCCGAGAGAGGCACTCACGAGGAGCTCTACAAAAAGGGCGGAAAGTATCACGAGCTGGTTGCAGCCGAGTAAGGAGGCGAAGACTTAATGGGTTGGTTTGACGAACAGATCAGACAGCGCAAGCAGAAAGACCAGGAGGTCTTCGAGGACTCCTTTGTTGAGCTTGCAGGAGTTGTGCTCGGAAAAAAGGCAGCAAATGAAATGCATGATGAGCGCCTTGTTACAAAGGCTGCCGTAGAGGAGATACTAAAATACTATCATTATAAGGCGAAGGAGATTCCCGAAACCCTTCTTAATTCCGACGATCAGCTTGAGTATCTGCTAAGACCTCATGGAATAATGAGAAGAAATGTAAAGCTTGAAAAGGGCTGGTATAAGGATTCTTTCGGGCCTTTGCTTGCGTTTTTCAAGGAGGATTCTCAGGCGGTGGCGCTGATACCTAAGGGCATCAGAGGCTACTACTATACTGACTTTGCAACAGGCAAAAAGATAACGCTCAACAAAAAGAATGCAGAGCTTTTCGAGAGCGATGCCGTTTGCTTCTACCATCCGCTGCCTATGAAAAAGCTCGGAATAAAGGATCTGTTTGCCTACATGGCAGGCTCTGTCAACAAGAGCGATTATCTGCTTATTGTGCTTACAACACTGGCAGTAACAGGTCTGGGACTGATAATCACACCGATGGTAAAGGCTCTAACGGGCAAGGTTTATATGCGTGGAGATAAGCAGATACTCTTCGCTGTGGCTGTGTTTATGATATGTGCGGCGATCTCAACACAGATGATAAGCGCTGTCCGAAATCTGATAAACAACAGAATAACCACAAAGGTAACAGTCTCGCTTGAAGCGGCAACAATGATGCGAACGCTTTCTCTTCCGTCATCATTTTTCAGAAAGTACAGTGCAGGCGACCTCAGTACGAGGGTGTCCTCGGTGAGCCTTATCTGCTCTATCCTGCTCGGAAGCGTAATGCTGACAGGCCTTACGTCATTGTCATCTCTTTTGTATATTGTCCAGATATTAAAGTACACAGGAAGCCTTGTGCTGCCTGCTGCTGCAATAATACTGACTACGTTTATCATATCGGTAATAGCATCACTTATGCAGATACGCATAAGCAAGCAGCACCTTGAGCTCAATGCCAAAGAAGCAGGCCTTAGCTACTCGCTTATATCGGGAATACAGAAAATAAAGCTTGCAGGAGCAGAAAAAAGAGCCTTCGCCAAGTGGTCGAAGGTTTATGCTGAGAGTGCTTCCTATGTTTATGATCCGCCGACATTCCTGAAGGTTAATACTGTTCTGACGGCTGCCGCAGGTCTGATAGGAAATATTATTCTGTATTTTTCTGCTGCAAATGATGGCATTTCCACAGCGGATTTCTTTGCCTTCACAGCAGCTTTCGGCATGGTGACGGGTGCCTTTGCGGCACTTGCACAGATAGCGGTATCTATCGGACAAATTCCGCCGATACTTTCGCTTGCAAAGCCTATTTTAGAGACCGAGCCCGAAACCTCTGACAAAAAAGAGGTCGTAACAAGGCTTTCGGGAGTGATAGAGCTCAACAGTGTGAGCTTCCGATACAGCGAGAATATGCCCTACGTTATTGATAATCTGTCGATGAAGATCAAAGCGGGAGAGTATGTAGCGATAGTCGGGAAGACGGGATGCGGAAAGTCAACTCTTATGAGGCTGCTTTTAGGCTTTGAGACACCCGAAAGGGGAGCCGTCTACTATGACGGTAAGGATCTGAACACAATTGACCTTAAATCCCTGCGCCGAAATATCGGAACGGTAATGCAAAACGGCAGTCTTTTTCAGGGAGATATTTACTCGAATATTGTTATTTCAGCTCCTGACCTGCCGCTTGATGCCGCTTGGGAAGCTGCCGAGCTTGCAGGCATAGCAGATGATATAAGGGCAATGCCGATGGGAATGAGCACTGTTATCTCTGAGGGTCAGGGCGGTATTTCGGGCGGACAGAAGCAGCGTCTTATGATAGCAAGAGCTGTCGCTCCGAGGCCTAAGATACTCATGTTTGATGAGGCAACCAGTGCCCTCGACAATATGACCCAGAAGCACGTCTCAGATGCATTGGAAACGCTTAAATGTACCAGAATAGTTATAGCGCACAGGCTCTCGACTATTAAAAATTGCAGCCGTATAATTTACCTCGATAACGGCTCAATAGCCGAGGACGGCACTTACGATGAGCTGATCGCTCAAAACGGTAAATTCGCCGCATTGGTAAAGCGCCAGATGGTAGAATAACTGTCTGTAGTACCCGCGTGACTTGTTGGGGAAAACCTTTCTTCTGTATTGTGTTCTTAACGCAGTTAATTATGTATTATCTCCGAGGAGGTCATCCTCGGAGATTTTTATTATGCAAACTTAGTCATGCCAAGCTCGTCCATCTCTCCGTCAAGCCTGAACGCTTTGTCAGGATGAAATGTAAAGTAAATGACTATATGATTACCACAGGTCCTTGAACGTTTTACAGCCTTTTCGTGGACTTCGATTCGCTCAATAAAATCTCTCAGGAGCTCAGGCGTAACCTTTGAAATAGTTACATACCGCTTAGCCTTTCTGATGAAGTCACTGACACACTTCTCACGCACTTTCATTTCATCAAGCTGTGAGTTGAAGGAACTGAGCTTTGATTTCAGTTCAGTCTGCTCATTTTCAAAGCTTGCGGAGAGAAGTTCGTAACGCTCGTCTGTAATTTTGCTGTTAGACCTGTCCATGTAGAGAAGCTGTATTGCGTTGTCGATCTGCTTGATTTTAGACGCATATTCATCTCTAAGGCTCTCGGATTCTTTAAGCTTCTTTGCCGCTTCAGCTTCGCCGTTCTTCATTGCATCGCTGTAAAACTCGTCCGAGTGCTCCCTTGCGTATTTCGTCACCTTTTTCATTGCTCTTAACACTATCTCGTCGAGCACACTTTCACGAATGTAATGTGAAGTGCAGTCGCTTTTGCGGCTTTCATAGTGTCCGCAGCGGTAGCTATCGTATCCGTGGGCTTTATCCCGATTACGATACATCCTTGAACCACATTCTGCACAGTAAAGGTAACCTACATACTTGTCCAGCTCACCACATTTGTCTGCACGCTTGCGTCCTTCAAAGTGCTTCTGCACAAGGTCAAACGTCGCTCTTTCGATGATCGGTTCGTGAGTATTCAAGAAAACTCTCATATTCTCGGGAGCATTTTTGATGCGCTTTTTCAGCTTGTTGGACTTTGAATAAGTCTTGAAGTTGACCGTATCTCCACAGTATATCTGATTGGAGAGCATTTTTCGGATAGTGTTATTTGCCCATGCATAAGGCTTGTCAAGCTTGAGGTCTCTTGAACGGCTGCCGTTTTTTCTGTAATTGTAAGCGCTTGGTGACAGCACCTGTTCCTGTTCAAGTGTTCCGCAAATTCGTTTGACACCTATTCCACTTGCATACATCTCAAAGATATGCCTGACAACAGGTGCAGTCTCGGGATCGGGTATGATCTGCTTTGTGTTGCTTGGATCTCTCATATAACCGTATGCTATCCATGCTGCAAGACGTTCTCCACGCTCTCCCTTTGCTCTCAGAACTGCACGTATCTTGTTCGAGCAGTCGCGTGCGTACATATCATTGAACAGGTTTTTATACCTGACATCTCGTTGATACCATTGGCACTGTCCACGTTGTCAGTAACTGCAATGAAGCGAACATCGTAGGCAGGAAACACCAACTCCATCAGCCTGTCGGTCTCTAAGTGGTCTCTACCGAGGCAACTTTGATCTTTCACTATGACTGTGCTCACAAGCCCGTTCTCAACATCGCTGAGCATATGAACGTACTCGGGACGGGTGTTATTGACTCCGCTGTAACCGTCGTCAATGTAATACTGGCAATTTCGGAAGCCGTTCTTGTCTGCATATTCCTTCAACATCAATCTTTGATTTTCAATTGACAGCGACTCGCCTGCACGCATATCCTCTTGACTAAGGCGGCAGTACAGCGCTGTTATCTGATCCGTGTTTGATTCTGTTTTCATATATCCTCCTGTTCCGAAGCGTTCGCTTCTGGAATCAAACCGAATAGGATACAC
>DGRP01000098.1 GCA_002391065.1 Ruminococcus sp. UBA4385
ATAATGCTTCAGGACAGCTTTATTTTCAGCGGAACTATTATGGACAATATCCGCTACAGCAAGCTTGACGCTACAGACAGCGAGGTCATAAAGGCTGCCAAGACCGTCTGTGCTGACCGCTTCATAAACCTTATGGAGGACGGCTATGATACCGAGGTAAACGAGCGTGGCTCAAAGCTCTCGGGCGGAGAGAAACAGCTTATAAGCTTTGCAAGAACGCTCCTCAGCGACCCGAAGATACTTGTGCTTGATGAGGCTACCTCCTCAATTGATGCCAAGACCGAGGCACTTCTGCAGCAGGGCATAGCAGAGCTTCTCAAAGGCAGAACATCGTTTATTATAGCGCACAGGCTTTCCACAATACGCAACTGCGACAGGATAATGTACATTGATGAAAAGGGTATTCTGGAAAGCGGCACACATGATGAACTCATGGAAAAGAAGGGCGCATACTACGAGCTTTACACCTCACAGGCAACATAAAGGCAACACCGCACAACCACCGGCATACGCCTTTGTATGCCATCTACTTGCATATTTACCGTCATATCGCCCAAATTTACCTTGAAATACGACAGTATTCCTGCGGTAAATTTAGGCAATCTGACGAAAAATCTGACTGCGTATCTGGCATACAATGGTTGTGCGGTGTTGCCTAAAAAAAGGAGCTTTACAGCTCCTTTTTTATTTCTCGTTATCGTCCACCCAAGCCTTTGCATTGACAGCATCGGCTGCAGATTCGTTTGAAAGCTCACCGCCGACCTTTTCATTGCTCGCCAGGAACTCACCCTTCCGGCGGTCATTCCTCGGGTGGTAGACCTTGGTTTTCTTCTCGTTCATGAGATACACCTCCGAAGAATAGGGTGCTCAGATATTAAGCGATTATGCACATAAGCACTAATTGAATATCAATTAAAGTCCGCTTTCGTCCAGTGGGAGAGTTCTGTCAACGTCCTCATAAGTATGCTCATCAAGCGCTGCAAAATAGCGGTCACGCTTTAAGCCCTCAGGAATTTCAAATATCGACTTTTCCTTTGCCGTTTCATCTCCGAGAAGATAGCAGCAGGTCGGGAAGAAATCCGCATAGGAAATTTGTGCCGATGAGGTTTTTATGCCTTTGCTTGTGTCATTTGCCCGTTTTATCATAAGCAGAGGATAGCGTGCCTCATAATTCGGGCGGTGACCGTGGTCGGCAAGCAGAATAATATCGGAGTTATCATAAACGCCTCCCTCTTTCAGAAGATCAAAAAACCTTGAAAGGATCTTGTTTACTCCTATTCCGCTTTCTGTCGGTTTGACATTCTTTTCGTATTCAATATTTTCATTTGTAACTCTCGGAATGTGTATTCCCCGCAAATAATACAGCTTGTAGCAGGGCTTATCTGTATATTTGATTTGTGCAGGCAGGGATTCATAGAACGCCTTATTATTTGTGTTATACGATTCAAGATCAGATATTTTTTCAGTGAAATCTTCTGAATACATCTCAAACGGGCTCTTTGCAATATCGGGAACTACCCGATACATTACCATACTGTACATTGCCGAGCTGACTCTAACATAATCACCTAAGGACAAACCGTCTTTGTTAAAATTATCCGCATTTTTCTGCATTACTTCATACGGAAACATATTATTGCTGCAGTACAGCTCAACACTGTAGTCATCAGGGATATGATCGAAAAGAGTATCCCCCTGATAATGCTCTGACAGGTTTTCGCCGTCTTCCAATAATTTGTTAGTAAACAGAAATGCTAAACTCGGGTCAGTGTATTTATACATTCCGATAGTATTATTGTAATATGTAAATCCATCAAAGCCCGATACCGAATCAGGCTCCTTTGAAACAGCATTGTCAAATATAAACGAATCGTACTGGTCAACCACTATCACAATATGATTCTTTTCTTTTGAATAGGTAAACTCATTGCTTGTGTCACATGACATGAGATAATAATCGTTTGAAGGCACTACATCCAGATAATTACTTGATGCAGTAATAACATCGCTGATAAGCGCTGTAATCTCTATCAGAATTACAGCACACGACAGAACAGTTACATATCCCTTAAATACATTGTCCGATTTTTTATATATAACAAAAGGTACTGCAATAAGCACTGCCCACATAAGCACGTCAGCAATGATGCGCACAGCACTTGCTGAATACGGCGTGCCGTCAAGCACATGAGTTCCTATAGTCAGATAATTTCCCTGAATATACATCGCTGTATTAATTCCGACCATAACCGACAGGCATATAAGATGCGCATAGCCTTTTGTCAGCCTGAGCGTCAGAAACACTGCAAGAAACAATAATACCGCAACAGGAAGACATGATAATATTATAACTTTATATGGCAATATAACACTTACTAAATTATTAAGATAGAAATCCACAGGAGAAAAAATTCCCACATTAAATGCAAAGGATAAAGCTACAATCAAAGCTAAAGCCCTCTTATCGGACTTATTGAGAGAAGCTATGCTGTATCCCGAACCACTTTTAGTATCTTTCATTTTCATTCCTCATTATTTTTATATCCTTATATATGCAATTCAGTATTTTCTAAATAATTATATCATGGCAGTAATTTATTGTCAAGACGCCGACATACGCAATTCGTACTTGACAAAGCCTGCATTATGCTATAAAATAGTTATGTATGAATTTGTAACGGAGAACTGCTATGAGTATTAAAAACACTTTTACTATATGGTTCGGAAAGCTGCTCGTTAAGGTGATGAAGCTGCTCGGAAAAGGGGCAGGAAATGCACCCGGGCTTATCCTCTGGACTATCAATAAGGACTGCCTGAAAGCCTTTAAGGTAGAGTGCCCTATCATCGCTGTGACGGGTACTAACGGCAAAACCTCGGTAACGAATTACCTCAGCCACATTTTTATGTCGGGCGAGGGCAAGATCATCACAAACCCTCAGGGAAACAACCTTGATACGGGTATCTGCTCGCTCCTGCTTGCTAACTGCGATATGAAGGGCAGAGTCAAGGCGGATTATCTTGTGCTGGAGACCGATGAGTCTCATGTGCCTGTTATCTACTCGAAGCTGAAACTTGAAACGCTGGTGCTTCTTAACTTCTTCCGTGACCAGCTCGACAGGAACGGCGAGGTCGAAACGCTGATCTTAAAAGTGAAAAAGTTCCTTGAAACGTTTGAGGGCAATGTAGTTCTCAATGCCGATGACCCGAATGTCGCAAGGCTCGGAAAGGCAAACCCGAACAATAAAAACATCTACTATTTCAGTGTGGAGCGCTACAGCGGTGCAACCGATGAGCCCTACGAGGTAGGCGAGGGAAAGTTCTGCCCGTTCTGCGGTGAGGAGCTCCGATATGACTACTATCAGTATTCGCACGTCGGGCGCTTTCACTGTCCGAAGTGTCATTTCGGAGAGGACAAGCCCTATACCCTTGTGAAAAATGTTGACCTGAGCGTCCCCTCCTTTGAGGTTGACGGCGAGACCTATAAGACGGCTCATAACAGCATTTATTATATGTACAATCTTGCGGCGGTGTACACTGCGGCAAAGCTTTATAACTTTGACAAGAAGGTACTGCACGATACCTTCGAGCATTTTGAGGTCAACAACGGCAGACTTGAAAAGTTCAGCATAGGCGGAAGCGAGCTGCTTGTAAACCTTGCGAAAAACCCTGTCGGTGCGAACATGACGCTTCGTGTTATGAATGAGCAGGCAGGCGAAAAGGAGCTCCTTTTCGTGCTCAATGACAACCTTGCCGACGGTCACGATGTTTCGTGGATATGGGATATAAATTTCTCGATATTCAGAGATGTCAGCCGTGTTGTTACCTCGGGAACGAGAGCCTATGACATCGCTATCAGGATAAAATGCTCGGGCTATGACCCTGAGAAGATAACCGTCAAGCCCGACCTTGACGACGCTATGGACGAGTTTTTCAAAAACGTCGGACAGAAATTTGCTATCGCAAATTACACGGCTATTCAGCCGACAAGAGCCGCTATAAAGCGCTACAAGGAGAGGAGTGGTGGAAATGGCTGAGCTTAAACTCCTGCATATGTATCCGAATCTCCTTGACCTGTACGGCGACAGCGGAAACGTTGAGATACTTAAATACCGCTGCGCTCTTCGAGGGATAGACCTTAAAGTGTACAAGCACATCATCGGGGACAAGGACACCGACTTTGAGGGCATGGATATAATCTACCTCGGGGGCGGCGCCGACCTTGAACAACAAATGCTCGCTGATGACCTGCTTAAATGCACCGAGGGCATTAAGGCGGCTTATGAGAAGGGTGCTTTCCTGCTTATGATCTGCGGAGGCTATCAGCTTCTGGGGCAGTACTATCTGGACTCAAACGGAGAGAAGATCAAGGGTCTGGGACTTTTTGACTATTACACCGAGGCCTCGACCGACAAGAGAAAGCGCTGCATAGGAAATATCGTTATTGAGGCAAAGCTGGGCGGCGAGCCCTACAAGGTGATCGGATTTGAAAATCACGGCGGTCAGACCAAGGCTGTGAAAACTCCGTTCGGGCGAGTGCTTGCAGGCAACGGCAACGAGTTTTCAAGCTCGGTTGAGGGATACATGGAGGAGCACGTTGTTGCAACCTATCTTCACGGGCCGCTTCTCTCGAAAAATCCGAAGCTCAGCGACCACATCATAAGCTATTGCATGAGCCGTCAGACGGGCGAGAAATATATGCCCTCGGCTGTGAATGACAAGCTTGAAGAGGAGTGCCGAGAGGTGCTGCTCGGGAGACTGCTCGGGGAGAAGAAGTGATATGTTTTTCAGGAAAAAGAAAAGCCCCGAAACGGAGCTGGAGAAGCACCTGCGTGAGTTAAAGCTGCGCAAGATAAACTATGTTGACGAGGGCTTTGACAGTCTCGGGGCCGAGATGAACAGCGACCCCAAGTCGATAATGCGGCTGAAGCCCGTGAACTACTATGCGATAAAGCACAGCTATATTCTCGCAAGGCTTTACAGCTCGGAGGACATGGAGGAAAACTATGTGCAGTTTTTCCGTTTTGAGGGTGAACATCAGGAGGGCAAGACAGGGATCTATGCCCTTGACAGGGAGCTCACCGCAAGGGTGCTGGCAAAGGTAGGAATAATAATATAATGCAAACGCCCGAGGGGTTTCCTCGGGCATTTACATCGTTGTAACGATCTGCAAAAAAGATAAAAAATAGCTGCCCTACTCCTACATAAGGCGGTTATTATCATAATAACTACACTTTGAGGGAGAACCGCTAAAGCCAAAGGCTGGTGCGATACCCTCTTTAATTATTATAGCACAGGGAAGACGGATCGTCAAGTACGAATTGACATTTTCAAGAGATGACAAATCAGACAGCATAATATATCACAAAATTCACAATACAGACTTTACTTTTGGAAAGTGTTGTGCTATAATAAGGGTTATGTAAAGCTTTCCGAAGGGAGGACAAGCTATTGAGCAACAGCAAGGAGCAGTACAAGCGTCTGATAAACTACTCGAGCGCACTGCTTATCATACTTGTGTTTATGAATTGCTTCAGGATCGTCTGGTATGACTACTACAATGAGAACATGGACGATTCATTCTGGTTTTACGGTAATCTCCTTATGGTGGGTATATATATGCTTATATATATCTTCTCGGGCAATATATTCAATGCTTTCAGGCTGGGGTACTCAAAGTTCAGCGGGCTGTTTGTTTCTCAGGCGCTGACGATACTATGCACCAATGTGGTAGAGTTCGTAATGATATCCCTTATCGGCCGAGGCAGACTGACACCGACACCGATGATCGTGATAACGCTTATTGAGGGGGCATTCGCCGCTGTGTGGTCAATGGTGTTTACGCACGTTTACCACTCGCTGTATCCGCCGAGAAAGATGATCATGATCTACGGAAATCAGAACGCAAAATACCTTGTGCATAAAATGAGCACAAGGAATGACAAGTACCGTATCTGCAAGGCTATGAGCTGTGATGAGAGCCTTGAGGATCTTGAAGCGGCGATACTTGAGCATGAGGCAGTAATTATCTCAGACCTGCCGAACGATCTGAGAAACAAGCTTCTGAAATTTACATTTGAACATTCGATAAGAGTTTATATCACACCTAAGCTTTCAGATATCATTGTCAGGGGTGCAGATGACTTCCACCTGTTTGACACTCCCCTGCTGCTGTCGAGAAATGACGGATTACAGTGGGATCAGAGGGTTATAAAAAGGGCGATAGACCTGCTCTTTTCCGTGATAGCTATAACACTGCTCTCGCCGTTTATGCTGATAACAGCTATGGCAATAAAGCTATATGATCGCGGGCCTGTGATATACTCTCAGAAGAGACTGACAATAGGCGGCAAGGTGTTTAACGTATACAAGTTCAGGAGCATGGTGGTTGATGCCGAGCAGAAAAGCGGAGCTACCCTCGCCAAAAAGGACGATGACAGGATAACACCTGTCGGCAGGGTGATAAGAAAGATACGCTTTGATGAACTTCCTCAGCTTTTCAACATACTGAAGGGAGATATGTCCTTTGTAGGACCGAGACCCGAGAGACCTGAGATCGCCAAGAAGTATGAGAAGACAATGCCTGAGTTCAAGTTCAGGCTGAAGGTAAAGGCAGGACTCACGGGGTATGCGCAGGTCATGGGCAAGTACAACACTACCCCTTATGACAAGCTGAAGCTCGACCTTATGTATATCGAAAGGCAGTCGCTGAGCTTGGATTTGAGTATCATATTTTCGACGCTGAAAATCGTAGTTACTCCCGAAGCGACCGAGGGTGTCGGAAATGACGCACCTCTGGAAACACATAGGGATCGTATTGAGCATGACAGCTCAAAGGACAAAAAGAACGAAGAATAGTGAACAAGTGCCCTCAGCCGAAAGCGTGGGGGCACTTCTTATCTCTCCCCATTTGCAAAAAAATCAAAAAAAATAAAAAAAACACTTGACAACAGCCCTCAAGTGTGCTAAAATAATATAGTCGCTATGGAACATAGGGCGGCATAGCTCAGTTGGCTAGAGCACTTGGTTCATACCCAGGGTGTCACCGGTTCAAATCCAGTTGCCGCTACCAAAATACTTCCATAGCGATTTTTACGGCCCGTTGGTCAAGAGGTTAAGACGCCGCCCTTTCACGGCGGAATCATGGGTTCAATTCCCGTACGGGTCACCACACACAAGGCTCAGAAATGACGTTAAATCGCCATTTCTGAGTTCTTTTTTTATCCCGTGACGGCTTCTGTCCTTTACTTGTCCTTTATACAGCTTCGGGCTGTCCTTTGTCCGTGTCGTGCTTTTTGAAGTCTAGCACTGATGCGATGGCATCTCCTGCTCTCGCCTGAGCCTGATTGAACACATGACAGTAGATAGAAGTCGTTGTCCCCACCTCATATGGACACACATCTTCATTATTCTTCAAAAGCGCCTAAATCAGCGCTTTATCGGGCTTTCAACTTCAATTCTGTTTTTGTTCGGCAGAGGCTTATCAAGCAGCTTGTAGTAAATGTGAATATCCCTCGGCCTGTCCTCGGCATATTCATCTACCGTTATGTACTCGATCAGCTCCAATGCCATTTCTCTTGTCAGTTCTGAAACATCAGCATATTTCTTCAAGCGGCGGATATATTCCTCAACATCTTGTTTATCCTGTTTTGCTGCTGAGAGCTTTCTGCTTATCTGCTCAACCTCTTCATCAAGTGCCTTTTGCTCGGCATGATACTTTTCCAATAGAGATACGCACACATCTTCCGGTATCTTTCCAATAACCTTATCCTCGTAGATCGACGGTATCAAGGTCTTAAGCTCTGCAAGCCGCTTATTAGCCAAATTGAGTCGTTTGATGTCAGCCTCGTTCTGCTCGGAATTATACTGCTCCTTCTGCGACATAAAATATGCTCTCGCAGCTTCTTCGTCAGTAACTGCAAGCTCTGCCCTCGCCCGAATATCAGTAATAATTATCTGCTGCATATCCTTCATCTTAATGTAGTGACTTTTGCAGGCTCGCTTGCCGAAGCGGTTGTATGTGCCGCAGTTGTAATTCTGCCTTACATAAATACGGGGCTTTTTCTTGCTGCCGTTTGTTGTGTTGTTGTACATCAACCGCATCTTTTCTCCGCAGTCGGGACAGAACATAAAGCCGCTTAACGGATCAACCCTGCCTCGCTTAGTCTTTTTTCCCTGACTGACCGATGCCTCGACCTCTCTGACTTTATCCCAAAGCTCACGAGAGATAATAGCTTCATGTGTGTTCGGAACGACTATCCAGTCTTCTTTATCACGCTTAACGTTTTTGTGATTCTTGTAAGAAACAGTAGTGGTTTTAAGCTGTACAAGATCACCAAGATATGTAGGATTTTGAAGCATATGCCGTACTGCTGTACCGTCCCACAGATGACTTGTTTTTTTAGGACAAGGTCTGCCGAGCAGCTTGTACAGATGATCTAAAGGCGGCATAATATGCTCATCATTGAATGCGTCAGCAATGTGTCTTGGCGTGATGCCTTTTGCTCTCATTTGAAACATTCTGAGCACTATCGGTGCAGCCTCTGGGTCAATGACAGGTAAATGATTTGGATTATCACCTTTTAGATATCCGTAGGGTGCAAATGTTGTTCTGTATTTCCCCGCCTTAGCATTTGCCTCGATAACAGCCTTGATTTTTTTGCTGGTAGAAGCGGCGTGCCATTCATTAAAGAGGTTGACTATCGGCATCATATCAAGTGCCGAGCTGTCCTTGTTAGCTGTATCAACATTATCGTTAAGGGCAATAAATCTGATATTATAGCTCGGGAATATGTAGTCAACATATCTGCCTACCTCTATGTAATTCCTACCGAAACGGCTCAAGTCCTTACAAATTATCAGATTGATCTTCCCAACCTTTGCATCATCAAGCAATCGCTGCACGCCCGGTCTGTCAAAGTCTGTTCCGCTGTAACCGTCATCAACATAAATGTCGATCAGGTTCCAGCCTTGTTCCTTAACGTACTTTGTAAGTATCAGCTTTTGGTTTTCTATTGATAGGGATTCGCCTGCCCTCATATCCTCCTGCGAGAGCCTTACATATATCCCTGCGTTATAAATGGTCTGCTTTGTCATAATTCTACTCCTTTCGTAATCAAAGCAGCCATATTCGATAATCTTATTATACCACAAGATACCGAATATGGCAAGACTCCTATTTGATATTCTACGCTATAGTTTTGCTTGTATTTCTATCAGCATTATTATACAGCACCTCTGACAGCGCCCTATTCACAGCTATCTCCGACAGCACCTTGTCAATATCTTTCTGTCCGACAAAGTGGCTGTGGACTATGTATTTCTTTCCGTCAATCTCATACTCATTGGTGTGTTCGGGGCAGTCCTTATGCTGCTCGGCGTATTCAAATATGTCTAATCTTCTGCTCAAATATTTATCCTCCCGTTTCTTAATAGTTAGTTTATTGCGAGGATAAAAGTTACACGTACTTTCATTGATTGTCACTCCCTTCATACTGCGATCTTTATCGCCTTTTATTTTTCTTTTTGACCTGCTCCTGCCGCTGACGTTCTTCCTCGACAAGGTTGCTGATATAGTCACTCTTAGATATTTCCCCATAGGTTTTGGAAATATCGCAGTACACATCATACCGCTGACGAATCTGCAACAGCTTTTCCTTTTGGTCTGTTATTCGTTTGTAAAGGCTTTCAGCTTTCTTGCCGTCAGCAAGAGAATTGTTGTATTTGTTTATCAAATCGTTTATGCCTTGCACACTCCGTCAGATATTTCACGGATTCTTTTCAAAGACTTGCGGTTCGCATAATATTTCTTCCCGGACAGCAAATAGGAATTTATTATGATGTGGCTGTGCAGATGATCCTTGTCAACGTGCGTTGCAATGACCGCCTGCACATCGTCACCGAAAGCCTTGCGGAGAAATGCCTTTGCAATCTTATGGGCGAGCTCCGTAGTAACGTCATCATCGGGAGCGAAACTCTGTATGTAGTGTATCGCCTTCACCGAGCCTTTACCTTGCAGCGGCGGAGGGCTGTTAAAATGGTCTTTGGCAAATTGGTCATAAACAAGACGCATCTGCAAGTAGGCGGATTCTGCGTCGGTCATACAATTTACCGAGGCGGTATAAAGCAAATTCTCGGTCTTGTCGGGGTTCAGAATGTACCTCAGACTTTTCTCGACAGTAGCGTGGAGAGCGATAGATTTACAGTACGGAATAACGAATCCACCTCTTTTCTCAGAGTTTCATAGTCCTCGGCATTTAGGACGTTCGTTTCGTTCGCCTTTTTTGCAATCTGGTTGATGTTGCGTGAGATAGTTCGCATTCCGTTAATCATCGGAGCGACATTTTTCATATCGTAAAAGATCGGCTCACGGTCGAGTATCATTCTGCGGAGATATTTCGTAGTGTCGGTATGGCAAGCCTCCGCCCTGTGCTCGATTTTCTCCCAGTCCGGCAGGTCAAATGTCAGTTCCTTGCGCTTTACTTGTTTGTATTTTCTTGCTATTTTTATCAATCCTTTCGTTTGGTGATCTTCTTTGTGTTCCCCTCGAATGAGGGCTTTCGGTTTA